>JBGTKR010000092.1:0-5715 GCA_041744535.1 Pyrinomonadaceae bacterium | reverse complement strand
ATGTTTTGATGTCGTTTTATGCCGCGTCGCTCTGCCGTATATGCACAATAAAAAGACCATCTCGGAAGTTGCGAGGACTTTGCGAAGCGGCGGAGTTTTTCTTCTGAAAACTCACGCACCGGCGTTTTATTTCGGAATGCTGAAAAGCCGTGCAAAAACTTTGAACCCGAAACAAGTTGCCTATCCGCTGATCTGTCTGGCAAACGGAATCTGGCATCAAGTGTCGGGAAATCAACTGCAAAATGGATTCTGGAAGGGAAAGGAAGTTTTTCAAACGAAAGGCTTTTTGGAAACGGAATTTTTAAAACACGGAATGAAGATCGAAGGAACTTTGCCCGATGATAATATTCAATCACCTTCGTTTTTAGTGAGAAAAAATTAAGATGAGTGCTGACATAATCACAAAACTGCAATGGAATCTGCCGTGGCTCGTGCGTTATCCGTTTGAGCGTGCAAAAACTTTTTTGAGCAGAACGGCGTTTGAGAAAAAACACATAATTTTTACAATCGCCGATCACTTTGAACCCGCTTGGAGTCCCGACGGGTTGCTGAATTTGGACGACCAAAAACGTGCGTTGGACGCATACTGCAAACTTGCACGCAAAACGGGCGAAGCGGTAATTGATGCGGACGGAACGAAATTCCGCCACACGAATTTTTATCCCGCCGAACAATATAACAAAGATTTATTAAACACCTTAGCGGAAATGGAAGCGGAAGGTTTGGGCGAGGTCGAAATTCATCTGCATCACGGAGTTGAAACTCCAGACACGGCGGAAAATCTGAGAAATCAACTGGTCGAATTTCGGGATGTTTTGGCGGAAGAACATAAATGTCTTTCGCGTCTGGATGGAACGGGAAAACCGATGTATGCGTTTGTTCACGGAAATCTGGCATTGGCAAATTCCTGCGGCGGGAGGTATTGCGGAGTTGATGAGGAGATGCAAATCTTAGCGGAAACGGGTTGTTACGCCGATATGAGTTTGCCGTCCGCACCGGATCAATCGCAGGTTGCGATGATAAATAAAATTTACGAATGCGGCTTGCCTTTAAATGAAAAAGTTCCGCACCGAAAGGGAAAATCCGCCCGAATAAATGGAAATTTTCCGCAATTACCACTTATATTTACCGGACCTTTAATTTTTAACTGGACACGGCGAATCAAAGGTTTTCCCGTGCCGAGAATCGAAGACGGCGGCTTGGTGTATAATCAATCAATGGATTTAGCCCGTTTTAAGCGTTGGCAAAATGCGAACATTACCGTTAAGGGAAATTCGGAATGGATTTTTATAAAACTTTACTGCCACGGATTTTTTGATTACGACCAATCGGCAAGCATCGGCGAAGATGCGGTCGGATTTTTTAATGAGATAATCGAAAACGGCGAAAAAACGGGAGATTATACAGTCCATTTTGCATCGGCAAGAGAAGCGTCTAATATGGTTTTTGCGGCGATTGACGGTGAAAAGGGAAATCCGAATGATTTTAGAGATTATCGTCTGAAATCTATTATGGCTGAGCAAAATGCGGATAAGTTACAGGAATTCGGCATAAAAAAAGAAGTTTTAGTTTAATAGGTATATAGAGTAGTAATGACAAATCCTCTGGATACAATCAAAAAACTCAAAGGAAAGAGTTTAGAAGAAATCCGTTCACGCGGCGGGCAGGTTGTTTCCGCCTATTCCGAACAGATCGGCATCAGCGGAAAAGTGCCGACGGATAAGGAACTGCATCAACTTTTGGATTCATCAATCTTTAAAGACAAAAATCTCACGCCGCAGGTCATTTTTGATAAATTTTTTGAAACTTCGCAAAGCACGTTTTTTCCGTCGTTTTTTGCCAAAGATAAAACCATCGAAGCCTTTTCGGAAAATTTCGGCGATGATGCGGTCAGGTTTTTTATCGAAAAAGCTAATAAAATTTTAGACGGAAGATTCGATCTGCTCGGATTTAAGAATCTGAATTTCGGCGAAACGGTTGACTGGCATTATGAACCGATTGCCGATAAACACTCACCCTTAAAGCATTGGAAACAGTTTGACGAACTCGACACGAAGGAAACGGGCGACAAAAAAATCATCTGGGAACTTAATCGCCACCAGTATTTTTTCACGCTCGGCGTTGCTTACTGGTTGACGGGCGATGAACGATACGCAGCGACATTTGTGCGTCATCTGGACAGTTGGATGGAGCAAAATGCTCCCGGAATGGGAATCAACTGGTTTAGCAGTCTGGAAGTTTCGTTTCGGGCGATGAGCTGGATCTGGGCGTTTCAGTTTTTTCAAGGCTCAAACAGTCTAACGCCGACGATCTTTCAAAAGGCTCTGAAATTCCTATTCGTTCACGGACGGCATCTGGAAAAATATCTTTCGACCTATTACAGCCCGAACACGCATCTGACGGGCGAAGCCTTGGGACTTTATTATCTCGGCACGCAGTTTCCGTTTTTCAAACGGGCGGAAGTCTGGAAACAATTGGGAAGCGAAATTCTGATGGGTGAATTAGATAAACAAATTTACGACGACGGCGTTTATTTCGAGCAGACGACATGGTATCAGCGTTACACGGCGGATTTTTATCTGCAATTTATCATTTTGCAAAAACTCAATTCCGATTTTGGCGATGCCGATGCTCAGGAAAAACTCTCGGACAAAACGCAGTCTTTGCTCGATTTTCTGATGTATATTATTCGCCCCGACGGGACGACTCCGATCATCGGCGATGACGACGGCGGCAGATGTTTGCCTTTAACAAGCAACCGTTCGGATGATTTTCGCGGAACGGCGGGAGTCGGTTCGGTAGTTTTCAGACGCGGCGATTATAAATTCGTTTCCGCCGGAGTTACACAGGAAATTCTGTGGCTTTTAGGAGCGGAAGGCGTGAAGGCTTTTGAAATGATAAGTGCCTGTCCGCCTTCTAAAGATTCGATCTCATTTGATGACGGCGGCTATTTCGTGATGCGGGACGGTTGGTCTTCGGACGATAATTATTTACTGATTGACGCAGGCGACATCGGGGCGATGAACGGCGGACACGGACACGCCGATTCGCTTTCGTTTGAACTCGCCGTCGGCGGCAGAACGCTTCTGGTAGATTCGGGAACTTACACCTATCACAAATCAAAAGAACTCAGGGACTTTTACCGTTCGAGTCAGGCACATAATACTTTGACGATTGACGAAAAATCTTCTTCCGAGCCGGGCGGAAAATTCTCTTGGGAAACGAAAGCCGAATCGCAGTTAAAATCGTGGATTTCCGGGGAGCGTTTTGATTTTTTTGAAGCGTTTCACAGCGGTTATAAGCATCTTGAAAATTCGCCCGCCGAACACACACGCAGTATTTTATTCTTAAAGAATGATTACTGGATTATGCGTGATTTTGTCAAAACCGCCGGTGAACATTCTTACCAGCAAAATTTTCATTTTAACGCCAAAACAAATCCGCATATCGAAAATATGAATAACGGACGCTGGTGCGTCAGCGAAAATCCCGAAAGCGAAACGGGTTTGCGGCTTTTCACATTCGGCGATAACGGAAGTTGGCAGAGAAAGGAAAGCTGGATCTCAAAATGCTACGGGGAACGAATCAACGCACCGTTTTTGCGGTATGTTTCAAAAGGCATCGGACCGCAGGAATTTATAACCTTTATGATTCCGTCCGAAAAGGGATTTTATAAACCCGAAGTTTTTGAAACCGAAGTCGTCGGCGGACGTGCATTTGTTATCAATTACCGCGATTATCAGGATTTGTTTGTTTTCGGCGACGGCGAAAGAACTATCCGCACCGAACTTTTCAACACGGATTTCCGCTTCCTTTGGGCAAGATTGAGCGACGGCGAGACGCTTCCCGAAGAATTTGTTTTAATAGACGGCAAAAAATTCTCACTCGGCGGCAGGGAAATCATCAATTATCCGAACAGTCTCGAATTCGCCGCTGCACGGCGTTTGGGCAATCGTCTGAATGTCCACACTTCCGAAAGCGTATTCAGCGTTTCACTTCCGCAGAAAAAATCGAAAACCTATATTTTGAAAAATACTCCCGAATTTTAATTTAAGAAAATAATAGAACGCCGATTTACGCGGATTATTTTTATAGTTTAGAAGAACGAAGATTTTACCCGCGAATAAACGCGAAATTACGCGAAAAAAATTAAATCAAATTAAAAATGAATCTGCGTAAATCGGCGTAATCCGCGTTCTATCTCTATATTAAAGTGAAATGCAAAAAAACGTCCTGCAATTTATCGGTAGTTTTCATCAAGGCGGCTCGGAACGTCAAGCGGTGCAACTTACGAAACTTTTACATAAAGACGAAACTTTCAATGTTTTTGCCGCAACGCTCAATAAAGAAGGTGTTTTGCTGAATGAGTTGGAAGATATTGGTTTGGATAATATTCCCGAATTCAAATTGACGAGTTTTTTCAATCTGCATTTTCTAAGACAAATCAAAGCGTGTGCGAAATTCTTAAAGGAAAACAAAATTGACATTGTTCACACACACGATTTTTACACAAATGTTTTCGGCATTTTAGCGGCAAAATATGCCGGAGTTCCGGTCAAGATTGCCTCAAAAAGAGAAACGGGCGGAATGCGTTCAAACAATCAAAACCGCATCGAAAAAATTATTTTCAAAATCGCCGATACCATTACGGTTAATGCCGAAGCGGTTAAAGATTATTTGATTGAAAGAGAAAATTCTGCCGATAAGATTAAAATCACTTACAACGGTTTAGACCTCGAAAGATTAAAACCAAAAATTACAAATCGAACAAAAATCTGCGAAAAATTAAATTTACCGAAAGATGAAAATATAAAATACATCACACTCGTCGCCAATCTACGCCATTCCGTCAAAAATCAGCCGATGCTGCTCAGAACTGCAAAACGTCTGAAAGAAGATTTTCCGAATGCACATTTTGTTTTAGCGGGCGAAGGTGAACACAAAAATTATCTGCAAAATATGGCGGAAAAATTGGAAGTTGCCGGAAACACACATTTTATCGGTCGCTGCGAAAACATTCCCGAATTGCTTTCGATTTCCTATGCCTGTGTTTTAAACTCAACCGCCGAAGGATTTTCCAACTCAATCTTAGAGTATATGTCCGCCGCAAAACCCGTCGTTGCAACCGATGTCGGCGGAGCATCGGAAGTTGTGGTTGATGGAAAAACAGGTTATCTGGTTGAATCGAATGACGATGAAGCAATGGCAAAATGTTTAGCCGAATTGCTCGAAAATCCAAATGAAGCCGAAGCGATGGGCAAAAAAGGAAGAGAAATTGTAGAACAAAAATTTTCAACCGACGTTCAGTTAGAAAATATTATTTCACTTTATAATAAATTGTTGGACAAATAACAAGAATATTTTAATATATCCAAGCAAAACTCAAAAAGCTGAAATCTAATGTTTGTAAATGTTTAAAAATTGACAAACACCGTCTTTTTATGAGATTTTAGTAATAGATGCGATGCAAAAATTTATCGCGTTTCCTGCCCTTAAATTTTACATTTATTTTTCTCTAACAAATTTTATACAATTAAAAATTACCGGAAATTTTATGAAACAAGTTATACGCAGAGGTTTAAAAGAAATCATCGTTGACGAAGTGGCTGATCCGCAAGTCGGACGAAATCACGTTCTCGTCCGCCCGTTTTATTCGCTTATTTCAAGCGGAACGGAAACCGCCGACATCCACACCGACAACATTATGAAAGAGGT
>JBGTKR010000091.1:0-8563 GCA_041744535.1 Pyrinomonadaceae bacterium | reverse complement strand
GGATTGACATTTCTTTTTTCGGTTTTGTCCGTGTATTGCGAGTAATATTCAAACTCGATGGTTTCGCGTTCGCTGATTGCTTTGTGCAGTTGATCCAACAATTTACTTTCGGCAATGACGTGCGGCGGAGATTGGAACGATGTGGATTCAAACAGATAATTGAGACTAACTGAGACCTGTTCCGGCAGACCGGAAGCAATTTTGCCGATCGCTCGTCTGAGTCTTTCATCTTCGTAAGTTCCACCTTTTCCCTGCACAGCGACGGTCGCAATAAAAAATGCAAGAAGTTCTCCTTCGGTCAGCGGGACGAGCGGCATTTCCCAATTCAGGTGAGTGTAGAAATATCCATTGTTTTTACGACTATGATTTATCGGAGCATTAAACTCATTCCGCATTTGATTGATATATCGCTTGATCGTGCGTTGGCTGACTTCGAGTTCTGTAGCTAATGTTTTTGTATTGGGATAAGTGTCATTAATTATTAAGCGATGAATCTTGCTTAAATGAATGAGCGGACGCAAATGTATTCTACTATCCGCCTTTTTAGGTTTTTCGATTTTTTCGCTCATTGGGAGAAGTTTAATATAACCAGAGTGTCAAATAGTGTCCTCGTGGGTGAACATTTTAATTATTTCAGATTTTTTTACAGCTTTTATATATTTATTTGAGAATTATGATAGCAGTTCTCTATTCGGAGTTCGGTGACAAATATATTTCGCTTTGATAATCATCAAGTCCGAGTTTGACGAGTTGAAGCCACCCCTGCCGACCGAGCAGACTTCGATTGATAGAGTAACTTTCGGCAAAGTAAACATAGGATTGAAACTGCAATCCGAGAGTTTCCAGTTCTATCTGATGAGCATAACCGATGATCCCGCCGCCGAGAGTTGAAAAATTTTCACGATAGCCGCTTTTAAGATCAATATCTAAAGCATCGGCAAAAGTTCTGGCAAACAGGCAAAACTCCGAACCCGTATCAACTTTTGCCGGACAGACCACTTCTGATTCTCCATAACGCAAAACGGCATCAATCGTGATGCCTGTTCTAATTGATTCGTAAATTACTTTTTTCTCAAAATCCATTTGAAACGACATATTTTTACCAAACACCTCCGCTGATAAAAGGTGGTTGATCGCTTGCTTCAACAAAAGTCAGGAACAAGCCTTTCAAACCGAGTTTGCGAACTTTTTTGGCAACAGTTTTGGCATCAACACCGGAAGCGACCAGATTTTCTCCTTTGAGAGCAACCCATTGATTAGCGAATTTATCTCGATTCTCCTTGAGCCATTTGTGTTCAAGCGAATGATCTTGAACAGGCACATCCGTCGCAATCATTTGTGATTCAAACGACGTTTTCTTTCTTTGTTCAACTTGGAAATTTAACTTTTCTTCCAAAACAATTCGCACGAATTCATCCTTGCCGATACCTTTACTTTCGGCTTCAACTTCTAATTTATCTTCCAGATCGGGAGAAATCTCAATTGTTAAAGTCATGCGAACACCTCCAATATATAATTTTATTATAACCCATTTATATCATTTTTATTAAGTATTTTTTAAGATTATTCTTGATGATTAATACTGATTTATAACGACCCATTGCGATTTTAAAAGTAGGAATGTTTTTACTAAAAAATCCATCTTACAAGTTTGTAAGACGCAACTCTGTAAGATACCATGATTTAGTTTTGCGGAAAGTACTTATAGAGAGTGGATTTCGAGATTTGAAACCTTTCGCAAATATCCCTAATCGGAATTGTTTTGTCATCCATTAAAACTTGACCATCTCAAGCCTGCGTTGGATCGGTTATCGGAACGTCTTCAAAAGGCAATAATGGCTGAACGGACATCTATCATTCTCCTCACAAACCAAGTAAAGATAATAAATGTCTAATTCACAAAAAACTCGGTAAAATCAGCTATCAAAGAACAAATTACTAACTACAATATCTTGTATTCACAATCTCACGCGAAATTCCCCACCTGTGTAGGTAATCATTCCGCCCATAGCAGATTAGTTAGAGGGAAAATTTTATAACGGGAAATATTACGGGAAACAGAAAAGCGACACTCCTAAGAAGTGCCGCTAAGTTGTTGTAAATAAAAGCTCCACAGGTAAGACTCGAACTTACAACCCTTCGGTTAACAGCCGAATGCTCTGCCATTGAGCTACTGTGGAATATCTTCCTATTACGAAAGACGAATAAATTTTATAACATTTGAGATTTGATTTTGCAACCCGAATTTTTAAAACTCGCCGGAAGTTTGAACTTTCTATTGGTTCTCATTAATTAAGTCTTTAATATTTGTTACAATTTTTACAGTCTGCTTCCGGTAAAATAATTTTGATGAAAATCTCTGTAATAATTCCTGCATTTAATGAAGAATTGACGATTGAGAAGACGCTTGACGCGATCTCGCGGCTGATCAATGTTGACGAAATCGTGATTGTGGATGGCGGAAGCACTGATAAAACGATCGAGAAAGTTGAAAATTACGGTGAGAAGCTCAAACAAACCAAACTCGTTAAAACAGATCAGGCGAATCGGGGCAGGCAGCTGCACGAAGGGACGAAATACGCAGAAGGAGATATTTTCTGGTTCGTTCACGCCGATACGCGACCGATTCAGGGTTCGGCGGGACAGATCAAAAAATTTATGCGGTATGAGGAGATTGTCGGCGGGAATTTCGAGATCATTTTTTCGGGCGATAAATTTTGGGCAAGGTTTATGACGCGGCTTTATCCGCAGCTTCTTTCGCTCGGTTTGGTTTATGGCGATTCGGCTTTTTTTGTGCGGCGGACGGTTTATGAAGAGATCGGCGGATTTCGGGAATTTCCGATCTTTGAGGATGTCGAATTATATAAAAGACTGAAAAAACACGGGCGTTTTGTAACTATTCGGATGCCGGTTACGACCTCTTCGCGGCGGTTTGACGATCATTCTTTTATCTGGACATTTACAAAATGGTCAATCCGGCAGGGGCTTTACTGGATCGGTGTGCCGCCGAAGGTTTTGGGGAAAACTTATAAACAAATCAGGTGAAGACGGTTGGCAGAGAAGTGATACCATTTACCATTGAACATTTATCATTTATCAATCGGCAAACTACTCAGTAAGTTGAGGTTATCAAAACGCTATTACATAGTTTATTATGGTAAATGGTATGAGAAGTGAGAAGTGAGAAGTTTGCAAAATGGATAAAAAGATAAAATTGGAAAAACAGCTTGCGGCGAAGGAAGCCGTAAAATATATCAAAGACAAGCAAATTGTTGGATTGGGAACGGGTTCGACTGCCTATTTTGCGATTGTGGAAATCGGCAAAATGGTTGCGGATGGTTTACGGATCAATGCCGTTCCGACTTCGGCAAAAACGGCTGAACAGGCGGAAGTGTTAAATATTCCGCTTATTTCGATTGATGATGTGGACGTAATTGATATAACCATTGACGGAACGGACGAATTTGATGCGGATCTGAATTTGATAAAGGGCGGCGGCGGGGCTTTGCTGAAAGAAAAAATGGTCGCAAAGATCACGAAAAAGCAAATAATTATTGCCGATTCTTCAAAAAAAGTCGAAACTCTCGGAGCATTCAAAGTTCCTGTTGAGGTTTTGCCGTTTGCGGCTGATTACGCCTGCAAACGCATCGAAGAATACGGCGGCAAGGTTAGAATCCGCCGAAAAGAAGGTGAGATCTTTTTGACCGATGAGAAAAATTACATCATTGACGCGGACTTCGGTTTGATCGAAGATGCTTACAAAATTTCCGATAAATTAAACAACATCGAAGGCGTTGTCTGCAATGGACTTTTCTTGGATTTGGCTGATCTGATAATTATGGGTGAAGGAAAGGAAGTCGTTTTGTTTGAGAAATAAATGGAGTTTTTACCGAAAATTTTATCGGTTGCAATCGGCGGTGCTTTCGGTGCGGCGGCAAGATATTTGATGAACATTTCGCCGCTGCAAAATGCTTTCGGCAAATTTCCCCTCCCGACATTTTTGATAAATATTGTCGGCTCATTTCTGATCGGTTTTTTTCTGATACTTTTAACGGAAAAATTTACCGTCGGCGAAACTCTTAAACTATTTATTTTGGTCGGTTTTCTCGGAGCATTTACGACTTTTTCGACCTTTGAGATGGAGATTTGGATTTTGATCGAAGAAAATCAATATCTGACGGCATTTTCATATCTGTTTTTCAGCGTCCTGCTCGGATTTATCGGAGTTTTTGCCGGAATTTGGCTTGCAAAAAAAATCTAAATTTCTTAACTTATCTTGGCGTTGTTGCATAAATCAGAAAAGAGATGCACTTCTGTTTGGTCTTTCTTTTTCTATTGAACGATGCACTTTTCTTTTTCATACATTAAAACAATACCTGAAAATCGTGTTCGCGGCTATTTGTGCAACAACGCCGCTGTAACCAATAAAAAGAAATTCGATCAAACAGTTGTCGGAATGCACGCGGGTCGCGTGCGTTCCGACAACTCTATTGCATCCTGAAAATTTCCAAAGGTTTTATTTTGCTCGCTTTTAAAACAGGATAAATGATTGCCAGTAAACACAGCAAAAAAGTTAAACCGATTACCAATAAAACACTTGAAAAATCAACTCGAAAGGGAATATAACTTAACGAATAAACTTCTTTTGAAAGGCTGATAATTTTAAAATAATTTCCGAGAAAACAAACTAATAATCCAATAATTACGCCTGAAATTATTCCGATTAAACTTAAAATAATTCCTTCAAACAAAAATATTGCAACGAGATTTTTCGTCTTTGCTCCGCAGGTTCGTAAAATAGCAATGTCGGTTTTTCGCTCATTTACAAGCAGCGAAAGCGTTGTCGTGATGTTTAAGGAAGCGATAAAAATTATCAGCAAAATCACGGCAAATGCGGCTTTTTTTTCCAAACTCAACGCGGCAAAAAGCGGTTTGTTGGCTTCTTGCCAATCTAAGACTTTGAAATCCTGTCCCAGAATGTTGCGAATTTTTTCGGCGGTTTCATTCGCTTTGTAAATATCTTTAACTGAAACGCTGAAAATCTTCGGCGAAAATTTTTGTAAGTTTTTGAGTTTTAAATAATTCCGCTCATCAACAAAAATCCAAGTAGAATCGTATTCATAAAGTCCCGTTTCAAAAATATCTTTTACAATAACTTTTGAATTGTTTGGCGTTTCTTCATTTTCCAAAGTAATTATTTCCGCTTCATCGCCGATTTTTAATTTTAATTTCTCAGCTAATTCTTTTCCTAAAGAAATTTGGTCTTTGGTTTTTGGTCTTTGGTTTTTGGTTTCTTCCTTTGGTTCTTCTTTGCTCCTTTGCTCCTTTGCGGGAAATTCTTTAACTCTTAAAACTCCGTAACCGGAATTTTCATTAAAAGAAATTACCGCACTTTCATAAGTCGTCGGCTCAATATTTTGAACATTTTCGATTTCTTCAATCTTTTGAACAATAATTTGCGGATTGGAAAAATTAGTATTCGATTCATTAAAAATCGTGATGTGCGAAGTGTTTTTTAAAACCTTATTTCGCATCTCGTCGCTGAAACCTTTCGCAATCGCCTGAGCAATAATCAAACTCGCCACACCTGCCGCAATTCCGACAATGGCGATAAACGACGTAAAACGCACCAGAGATTTCCGCCTTGTGCGAAAATATCTCCGGGCAAGTTTTAGTTCAAAAGACATCTTTTTTAAGTGGTAAGTGGTAAATGGTAAGTGGTAAGTGTATGTTTTGCTGTTAGATAATTTGAAGCGATTCGGCTAGAATCAATGTTTTGGTTTGAGAGAGAAAGTGCTTTTGTTAAATAATAGTTTTTTTTCATTCTTATAATCTAAAATCTAAAATCTAAAATCCAAAATCGAGAAATGGCTTTAGCAAAAATAGAAGATGCCGTCGAAGATATACGAAACGGTAAAATGATAATAATTGTTGATGACGAAGACCGCGAAAATGAGGGCGACCTTGTTTGTGCGGCGGAGAAAATTACGCCGGAGATAATCAATTTTATGGCAATGCACGGACGCGGGCTGATCTGTATGCCGCTGACGGAAGAGCGTTGCGATTTTCTGCAATTGCCGCCGCAGACGCAGGATAATACTTCTTCGATGGGAACGGCGTTTACAATTTCCATCGAGGCAAAAGAAGGAGTTACGACGGGAATTTCGGCGGCTGATCGGGCGACGACGATTCTTAAAGCGGTTCATCCCGAAACGAAACCAACCGATCTGGCTCGTCCCGGACATACATTTCCGCTTCGTGCAAAAAACGGCGGCGTGTTGGTTCGCATCGGGCAGACTGAAGCAAGTGTTGATATGGCTCGGCTTGCCGGTTTGACTCCGGCGGCTGTCGTCTGCGAAATTATGAATGAAGACGGCACGATGGCTCGTCTGCCGCAGCTCGAAATTTTTGCCGAAAAACACGATCTGAAAATTATTTCCGTTGCCGATCTGGTGCGTTACCGCATTCAAAAAGAATCGCTTATCAGAAAAGTTATCGAAACCGATCTGCCGACGGATTACGGAGATTTTCGGGCGGTCATTTACGAAAATATTATGAATGGCGAAACCCACGTCGCTTTTGTTTTGGGCGACGTTTCCGATGCAACCCAAACTATTCCGGTTCGCGTCCAAACCGAGAATATTACCTTTGCGATGTTCGGCTCACGTTTGGGCGAAGCGGCATTGGCAATAAACTCTTCCCTTAAAAAAATAGCAAAAGAAGAAAAAGGCGTGATTCTATACCTGCGTCAGCGTGAGCATAATCTCGATCTGATCCATCAACTCGAAACCTATGCCGTGATGCAGGAAAAGGATTTGGATTTTCAAGACGCAAAAAAAGAAACGGGTTACGGCAAATTCCGCGATTACGGAATCGGTGCTCAAATCTTAAATGATCTGGGCGTTAGAAAGATCAAACTTTTGACGAATCATCCGCCGCACGTCAATGCGTTGGACGCATTTAATCTGGAAATTGTCGAGGTCGAATCGCTTTAATAAATTTTTACATTAAAATTTTATAGAAATTAGGTTATAATAATTATCCTAATAACTGCTCTCCTTATAAAATATAGAGGTTTAATGTCCCAAGAAGAAGTAAATAACGCCGAGGAGCAAACCGAAGACGCGGAAATACAAGCTGAAACGACGGAAGAATCTACTCCGACGGAAAGTAAGAGGAGATTCTTTACACGCCGCAACGGTCTGATCGCGTTGGGTTTAATTTCGCTTCTGGCGGTTTCGCTGGCGTTGCTGGTAACGGTTTCCTACCGCTACGGCGTGGTGGACAACTACGTCAAGGAACAATTCCGGGCGGCTCTTGCCGATATGGGAATCGTCTTTACCGCCGATGAGTTTCGTTTAACCGTCAATCCTCTGCAATTAACCTTCAAAAACGCAACATTTAATAATAAAAAAACGGGCGATAAGATTTTTAAAATCGGCACTGCCAAGATTGATATGACCGTAACCGATCTTTATCAGTTACAGTTTGAACGCACTATTGACGTTACGAATACCGATATAAACGACCTCGAAGCGTGGGTGATGTTCGATGAGAACGGCAACTCGAATTTTGACGGTATCGAACCGCTTGAAGGCGAGAGTTCCGTTAAATTTAATTACGCATCAAGCAATGTTTCGCTTCGCAACGGGCTGATACATTTCGGCGAAACGACCCGAAAAATTTCCGGTGATGCAAAAAACGTCCAGTTCTTTTTAGAACCGATTGCTAAGGTTTCGGAAGAAGAAATCCTGCGTTACAAGTTTGATTTTACTTCAACCGATTCGACCTTTACTTATGATAAAAGCAAAGTTGAGCCGATAAACATAAGTGCCAGCGGCATCGCCAATCGGGAACGTGCGGAAATAAAACAATTAAAACTGACTTCACCGCTCGGCGAAACGGTTTTAAACGGAACGATCAAGGATTATAAAAACTTCAAATATGACCTAAAAATAAATTCAACCGTTGATCTGACGCAAACTTCAAATATTTTTCCATTGGGGACGGCAATCGTCGGCACGGGAAATTTTGAAGGAACGGTGATAGGTGAAGGCGAAGATTACAAGGTCGAAGGTGAAATAAACTCGGAATCACTGGCGGCGGCGAATATTCGTCTTAAAGCATTAAAGGTCAATGCGGCGGTTGACGGCAACGGGGCAATTTATAACGCACAAGGGAAAGCCGTTGCGGAACTTCTGACGTTTGAAGATTTCAGGATCGAATTTCCGACGCTGGTCGGCAATATACGCGGAAACGGAACGGATTTTAAATGGTTCGGCGAACTGCAAGCCGTTGCAGCAAAATCGCCTTTGGGAACTATCGGCGGACTTTATGTAACCGATGCCGTTGCCGAATATAAGGATAAAAAACTTACCGCAAGTCTTGGAAATATCCGCACGAACAGCATTTCTTCAACCGATGCGAATGTAAATTCCTTGCAGGCAAGTAATGTAAAAATTACGAATGCCGACGGCGTAACGAATGTAATTCTGCCGAATGCCCGTGCGAATAAATTGGATATTGTCGGTGCGACGATTTTAGGCTTGAATGCCGGCAATGT
>JBGTKR010000090.1:0-7293 GCA_041744535.1 Pyrinomonadaceae bacterium | reverse complement strand
GGCGGCGGACGCGGCGGCTACGGCGGCGGCGGCGGCGGTTCACGCTGGTAAATTTTTGGACGTTTTTTAATGTCTAAAAGCAAAAGCCTTCGGCAAATGCCGGAGGCTTTTCGTTTATAAACATTAAACCTTTATAATAATTTATCTGCGATTATAGCGTGTCCATGGGAGTTTTCCGCCGAGGACGTTTGTAAAACTCTGGAAAGGCGTGATAAACATACGGAGAATCCTGACTTTTCCGCGACTGCTTCCTTTTTCCAGCCATTTTTTCAAAATATATTTGTCTATTACATCTTCGGCGATAAGGAGTCCCGTTCCGGCGGTCGGCGTAACCACTAAATCTACCCAACCCATACGATTCGGTCCGACCTTATCATACAAACCGACATTACCGATTGTCGCTTCGCTGATCGGTCCCAATTCAAACTGCGTGTTCCAAACCGCCGACCAAGCCATCGCCTTGAAACGGCTTTTCCAGTATTCATCTGATTTGCTGAATTCAAGTTTTCTGGATTTTTCGCTGTTATTGACAAAAATTCTGCCCGTAGCCGCTCCCTGCATCGGATGGGCAATGTAGTTTGTCGCAAATCTGTCGCCGTCCCGCCAACCGCCGAGATTTTTGACGGAAGTTCCCCAATCGGCAAAAAATTTACCGTTGAATTCGCGTATGGTTTTCTTTTGAAACAGTCTTGCACCGTGCAGAATACCGAGAAAATATAAAGATTCTTTGAATGCGGGTTTCCAATGAAATTTTTCGTCCGGTTTAGCTTGTTTTCCGGTTTCAGATTGTTTCGGGATTTCATTCGGAAATTCTTCAGGCAGTTTTTTTATTTCTTCAATTTCATCAACGAGTTTTTGAAATTCGGGTTTCAAAAAAGTTTGCGGCGGACTTTCTACGTTAGATTTTCTAAATTTATAGAACTTAAAATTCTCCGCAAAATCATCTTCGGCGATCTCGGAATTTTGTTCCGATTCCGATTCAATTGTTCTGTATTCGGTTAACCCCACCGGCTCTTTTAATGTGAATATATCCTGCGAATTTATTATTTTAGGAGTATAGGCAATCACTTGAGGATTATTCTCCTGTGCCGCAAGAAAACCACTCAATCCCGGCATCATCAAAATAAACAATAAAATCTTACGCGAACAAATCCATTTGGTTAAATAAAAAAAACGCATAAATACAACCCGATAAAAAATTTATCTTATAAAAACCTTCTGAATCGCAAAGTAATTCTATTCAAGAATTCTGCAATTTTAGCTCTTAATAATTAGTTTTGCTTTAACGTGAGTTTTTCAAAAAGTAAGTATGAAGAAAAACCACTTGAAAATTTTATCTTCAAAAGTTTAACAAAATTCTTTACCGATTAAAATTGATTTTTGATGAAATCCTGCTTTCTTAAAAAACTTTCTCTCTGTTTAATTGATTACTGCACGGAAAAAGCCTGAAATTTTAAGTAAACTGTTAAAAAGAAATTCTAAGAAGCTGTGTTCAAACTCATTTCTATTCGCTGAAAGCGAAATTTTCGATAGCGTCGGGTTGAGCCTTTGGCTTACCCGACGTTAAGTTAGAAAAGGTTCTCCGACGCTGTAAGTGTCGCATTTATCGCCAGTTGTAATGGCTCACTTTCAGCGAGCGATAATTCTTTATCAATCTCGGCGGGTGTCGTTTCACTTCGTTACACTCTACCCGCCGCTAGCAAATTTATCGCTTTCAGCGATTATTTAGAGTTTTCAAACAGCTTCTAAACTTTTTTCTCTGCTTTACAATCAAGACGCGAAAACCGAAAATCTAATTTTCTTATGCTGTCGCTGCTTAAAATTAAACATATTGCGTTGATTGATGAACTCAGCCTGGAGTTTGGCGGGGGACTCAATCTTTTAACGGGCGAAACGGGTTCGGGAAAATCTATAATCGTGGATTCGCTCGGAGCTTTGACGGGTGAGCGTGTTTCTTCGGATTTAATTAAGGAAGGCGAGAATGAAGCGACGATTGAAGGACTTTTTTCGCTCGGTGCAAATGCGGAACTGCACAAAATGTTTTATGAAAGCGGCGTTGAACTTGAAGATGCAAAAGTGATTGATGTGATTATCCGGCGGGAATTGTCAGGCACGGGGCGGAATCGGATTTTTGTCAATAACCAACTCGTAACGCAAACTTTTTTGAAAAAGATCGGTGTGATCTTGGGCGAGATTCACGGGCAGGGCGAGCAGACGACGCTTTTTAATCCGGCGAATCATATCGAGATTTTGGACAAATACGCACGGGTTGAAACTGAACGTGAAAATGTTGCGGAAAAATATCGGGAAATGGGAAATGTCCGTAAGGAATTAGATAATTTGCACGAAGACGAAGCACGGAAATTACAGCTTTTGGACATTTTGCAGTTTCAGATTAACGAGATCGGCAAGGCGAATCTGCAGGCGGGCGAAGATGACGAGTTGGAAGAAGAAAAAAAACGTCTGAACAATGTCGAAAAATTGTCTAAATTAAGCGACGAATCCTATGCGATTCTTTACGAAAATGAAGATGCGATTGTCGGGAATCTGGAAAAAGTGATTCGGCGGATCAATGAATTATCCGAATATGATTCTTCATTTTCGGAATATATCGAAGGTTTGGACACGGCACAGGCGGTTTTGGAAGATTTGGCGTTTGCGGTCAGAGATTTCGGCGGTTCTATCGAGTTTTCGCCCGAAAGATTGGAGGAGATCGAGAATCGTCTGGCGGAAATTTCGCGTTTGAAACGTAAATACGGCGGTTCTGTCGAAGCGGTTCTGGCAAATTTGGCGGAAGCAAAGGAACGTCTGGAAAATATCACGACTGCTGAATTTAAGGAAAAAGAACTGCGTCGGAAGTTGGCGAAAGTTCGGACGGAATACATTGAAATTGCCAAGGATTTGCACGAGAAACGCGAGAAGGCAGCGAAGAAATTTGAAAAGGAAGTTGAAATGAGTCTGAAAAAAGTCGCTTTGGAGAAAGCAAAGTTTGTCGTAAACTTTGAAACTCCTTCGAGCAATGATTTGAAGAATTCCGAAAGTAATAAATCATTTACTCTCAAAGGTTTTGACCAAATCGAGTTTTATTTTTCGGCAAATCCCGGACAATCTCCGAAGCCGCTGGCAAAGGTGGCTTCGGGCGGCGAAGCATCGCGTTTGATGCTGATCTTGAAAACGGCTGCGGGAATAAATTACCCGGAAAAATCAGTTGTTTTTGACGAAATTGATGTCGGAATCGGCGGGCGTGTCGCGGAAGCGGTTGGGCTGAAGTTAAAAGAATTATCGAAAACACAGCAAGTTTTATGCGTTACGCACCAACCGCAAATCGCATCTTTGGCAGATCGGCATTTTATTGTCGAGAAAAAAATAAAAGGAAAAAAAACCGAAGTCGGCGTGCGGCATTTAAACGAAAATGAGCAGATCGAAGAAATCGCACGAATGCTGGCGGGCGAAAAGATCACCGATGCGGCACGGCAGAATGCACGGGAAATGCTTGGGAAAAATTAGCCGCAGAGTTCGCAGATTTTTTTGAGATAAAAAAAGAATTTTTGTCCACAGATAAACACGGATAAACACGGATAAGAAAAGATATTTAAATTCATCTTTTTGCTCTAAAAATCTATGCGTATCTGTGTTAATCTGTGGACTAATTTTCTTAAACTTTTCTCGAATTTCCTCCGTGAACTCTGTGGCAAAAAAAATCTTATGACTAAAATATTGGCGAAAGTTATGCGGGGCGGGACGCTTGAATCCGTTCATCGCGGGACGCTTGTTATTGTTGACGGCGGAGGCGGCAAAGTTGCGGAAATCGGCGATGCTTCGGCTGTTACATTTTGGCGTTCGGCGGCAAAGGCTTTGCAGGCGATCCCGATGATTACAAGCGGTGCGGCGGCGGCTTACGGGTTTGGCGAAAAGGAAGTCGCACTCGCTTGCGGTTCGCATTCCGGCGAAGAAATTCATATTAAAACTGCTCAACAAATACTTGAAAAAATCGGTTTGAGCGAAAAAGATTTACGTTGCGGTTCGCATCTTCCCTTCGATAAAAAAACTGCTAAGGCGATGATAAAGGCGGATGAAAAGCCGACACAATTGCACAACAATTGTTCGGGAAAACACGCCGGAATGCTGGCGTTTGCCAAACATATCGGGGCAAATCCCGAAACTTATCTCGACTTGGAAAATCCCGTTCAAAAGATGATTCTGGAAACTGTTTCGGTCTTTACGGAAGTTCCGGTTGATGAAATAAAGCTGGGAATTGACGGATGTTCCGCACCGAATTTTGCCGTGCCTTTGGATTCAATGGCTCTGGCTTTTGCAAAATTGGTAAATCCGCCGGAGAGTTTTGATGAAGATTTAAAAAATGCGTGCGAAAGAATCGTTGCAGCGAAGATGAAATATCCCGAACTGGTTGGCGGAAGCAAGCGGCTCGATACGGAAATTATGCGGGCTTTACCGGGTAAAATCATCTGCAAAGTCGGTGCGGAAGGCGTTTGGTCGGCGGGTGTTCTGCCGTGTGAGAAGTGGGAAAAAGGTTTGGGTATCGCTTTGAAGATCGAAGACGGCGATGACGATCGGGCAAGACCTGTCGTGGCGGTTGAACTCTTGCGGCAACTCGGAATTATGACCGATGAAGCGGAGAAAACTTTAAGAGAACTTTCACCGATGATCTTGAAAAACAGGCGTGATATTGTAGTTGGCGAAGTGATTGCGGATTTCGAGATTTAGGTCGGAACGCCAGCATCTTGCTGGCAATGAGTGCGATAGCACGAAAGCAGACGTGGCGAACTTTAAAGATAAAATGAATCTTTAAGGTTGATAAACTTTGCTCCAACGCTTTCGCGTCGGTTGCCAGCAAGATGCTGGCGTTCCGACAATAAAAAATTTTTATGGCACAAACACAACAGAATGAACCACCGAAACTTCGCAAAACTGCTGACGGAGATATTGATACGAATTCGCTTGCCGATCTGCTCGAATTCTTTTTGAATTTTGACCAAAGAGTGGCGATTGTCAGGTTGCCGCAGGTTGAGGAACTTTTTCAATGGAAGCAAGCCGACGACAAAGCAAACGGCATCGAAACCTACCCGTTTGAAAACGCCGAAGCACGTTTTGCCGTCGGAAGTTTTCAGGCGATTGCGGAAAACGATTCGGAAGAAAAATTGCGGCGTTGGATTTCCGATATTTTGCAGGCATTAGGCGAAGCAAAACAGACGAATGAAGATATTTCAAAAAGTTACAATTTGGAACAAGACAAATCGCATATCGAACAAGCGGCAAAAATCCCTTCCGAACTCGAACAGAAAATTTATCTGACAAGTTGCTGGATAGAATCTCTCTGCACGGCGGAAGTTCGCTTTTTGGGTTGGGTTTATCAGGAACTTTACGGACAGCCTTTTCAGCCGATTACGGAATAAAAATTAAACACATAGGAACATAGAAAACATAGAAATTTTTTAGAGATAATGAAGGAAGTAATAAAATCTATGTGTAACTATGTCGCTATGTGTTTCAATTTCTTTATCTAAAAGTCTGGCACTGCTTTAGGTCGCCCGAATTAAAGCCGCGTTTAAACCACGTTACACGCTGTTCGGATGAGCCGTGTGTGAATGAATCGGGGACGACATAGCCTTGTGTGCGTTTTTGGATCATATCGTCGCCGACTGCCGCCGCCGCACGGATCGCTTCTTCGGCATCGCCCGTTTCGACCAAACCTTCGCGTTGAGCATAAGCTGCCCAGAGTCCGGCTAGACAATCGGCTTGCAACTCTAAGCGGACGGACATTTCGTTTGAGTTTCCCGAACGCTGAACTTTATCCATTACGCCGAGCAGATTCTGGACGTGATGACCGACTTCGTGGGCGATTACGTAGGCTTCGGCAAAATCGCCGGGAGCGTTGAATTCGCGTTTTAATTCTTTGAAAAATCCGAAATCGAGATATAAATTCTGATCGCCCGGACAGTAAAAGGGTCCGGTTGATGAACCCGCAACTCCGCAGGCGGATTGAACCCGATCTGTAAAAAGCACGAGTTTCGGTTCGCGGTAGTTTGAGC
This sequence comes from Pyrinomonadaceae bacterium, assembly GCA_041744535.1. Taxonomy (GTDB): domain Bacteria; phylum Acidobacteriota; class Blastocatellia; order Pyrinomonadales; family Pyrinomonadaceae; genus Aridibacter. Next base: position 1,243 of record JBGTKR010000090.1, on the reverse strand, counting down.
CGGATTCTTTGAAAGTTTCTCTCCAAAAATCTTCGGTGCTTGCCAGAACCGCCGATGCGAATTTTTTATTTTCATCATCCGCACCGCCTGTTTGCGGTCTTTGCTGCTGCGTTTGCGGTTGAGTCGTGGAGGACGGCAAATTATTTAAAAGTTGGCTAATGTCGCCGCCCGCACAAAAATATATCACCGCTATTAAAACCAATGTTCCCAAACCGCCGCCGCCGAGTGCGATTCCGCGTCCGCCGCTCATTCCGCGTCTGTCTTCTACATTTGAACTCTGCCGCTGATCTCTCCAACGCATATTTTTTTATTCCCCCGTTTTTTTTGCTCTTTGCTAAGTGTAAAGATTTTAACATTATGTTGAAATATAAAAAAACTTATTTTTAAAGATATGAACTTAAACGAATGGAAACAAAGCGGAGATTATTTTGATTTCAAAAGCAATAAAATATTTTATCGCACGGAAAATAATGAACGCGAAACCTTACTTTGTCTGCACGGATTTCCGACTTCTTCTTATGATTATCATAAGATTTGGAATGAATTATCGGAAAAATTTTCGCTTGTAAGTTTCGATATGATCGGTTACGGTTTTTCCGATAAGCCGAAAAATTTTGATTACACGACATTTCAGCAAGCCGATATTCTGCAAAGTTTAATTGAACATTTAAAAATCAAAAAACTTCACATTCTCGCCCACGATTACGGCAATACGATCACGCAGGAATTGCTGGCACGGGATGAGGAAAAGCGTCTGAATTTCGAGATTGAAACGATTTGTTTTATGAACGGAGCGTTATTTCCCGAAACGCACCGTCCGATACTTGCACAAAAAATTTTAATTTCGCCGATTGGTTTTATTTTTGGCAAATTGATTTCCGATAAACAATTTCGACAATCTCTGGCTTCGGTTTTCGGCGAAAACACACAGCCGACGGAAAAAGAAGTGGACGATTTTATCGAACTTTTTCAATATAACGGCGGACGCGGGATTTCGCATAAACTGATTCAATATATGCGTGAACGCGAAAAATACAGGACTCGCTGGGTTGGTGCTTTAGAACGTATGACGCAGCCGTTTCGGTTTATCAACGGCTTGGAAGACAAAGTTTCGGGCAGACATCTGGTTAAAAGATTCCGCGAAGTTCTGCCCACTCAAAAAGACATAATCGAATTAAAAAACATCGGACATTTTCCGCATTTTGAAGTTCCCGAATTAGTTATCAAACATTTTTTAGAGTTT
>JBGTKR010000089.1:0-1725 GCA_041744535.1 Pyrinomonadaceae bacterium | reverse complement strand
GAAAGTTCTGCCTAAAAACAGATCGTTTGTTAAAGCACCGGCTAAACCCGGATCGGAAGCTCGATTTCGTTGGGCGGCAAGTAGTAAACCTTTTTTTGCATCTTCGACTTCTTCTTTGGTAAAGCCTTCGGTTGTCGCTTTCATAATTTCATCTTTGAAAGCAGCTTCGAGTTTATCGGCATTCTGTGGTGCATAGATCGCGTTGGCGAAAAATGTTGCGTTCTCATCAAGCGAACTTGGATTAAAACTTGAACCGACCCCGTAACTCAAACCTTCCTTCTGACGAATCCGGCTTGCCAGACGCGAGTTTAAGAAACCGCCGCCGAGCATATAATTTCCGACGTAAAGTGCCGGATAATCCGGGTTGTCATCACGCAACTTGACGTTCAGACGGGCGATGAAAAATGCGTTGGCTTTGTCGGGAGTTTCAAATGCCTGATTAACCGCCGGAATATCGGCAAAATCATTTGACAATCTTTCATATTTACCCGGACTTTTCCAGTTTCCGAAAAGCTGTGTAACAAGCGGTGTGATTTCCTTCGGATCAAAATCTCCGACGATTGCCAGTTCACCGTTTGAAGCACCGTAAAAGTCTTTGTAAAAATCTTTTACCTGCTGAATCGTCACGGCTTTTGTATCGGCAATGTCTTCATCCAGAGTTCCCGAATAGCGTATGTCGCCTTTTTTATAACGATTAAATTGTTTTTGCATTGCATAAATCGCTACATTTGTCGGCTCGCTTCGCTGACTTTCCAGATTTGTGATTGATTCTTCCTTAATTAAATTAAACTCGCTTTCGGGAAATGCCGGTTCTTTCAGAATTTCCGCTACGAGTTTTAAAACTGCGGGAAGATTTTCGCGTGTTGTTTCGATTGAAACATTCGCACTTGTCGCTCCGCCGCCGACTCCGACTCGTGCTTTAAGTTTGTCGAATTCATCTTGAATTTGCTGGCGTGTTCTGTTTTTTGTTCCACGCATCAGAAGTCTTCCGGCAAAACTTGCGGCAGTTCCGCGATTCATCAAAGTTTTTTCGTTACCGAAGCGAAGCGTCATTCTCGCATAAACGGTGTCGCCGCGATTTTCCTTCGGCAAATATGCAACCTTCAAACCGCCGATATTTAAGCGGGTTGTTCGTTTATCAATATTTTCCGGCGAAGGATCGAATGCTTCACCTTGAGCAACAGCTTCTCTGCCTTTATAATCACTGACCATTGCCGTGATTTCGCTGTCCGTTACAGTCGGAATATCGGCTCGGTCTGGTTTTTCGGTCGGGATAAACATTGCCACCGTTCGATTTGACTGCTTGAAGTATTTTTTCGCCGCCGTCGTTACGTCTTCCGGCGTAACTTTTTCCAGACGATCACGATAAAGGAAGAATAAACGCCAATCGCCAACCGCAATATATTCGCTCATTCCCAAACCGACGCGGTTCGGATCGTTTAATGTCAACTCGATATTTTTGAGTGCAGATGTTTTTGCACGCTCGACCTCTTCTTTTGTCGCCGCCTTTACGCCCGTTGATTCGATTGTTTCGATCATCGTATCGCGTGCCGCGTCAATCGAAGCGTCTTTACTGACCTGTGCGATAAACATCAGAAAACTCGGTTCTTTGAACTCGAAATTGATGTTGCTGACAGAAACCGCCTTTTTGGTTTCAACCAGATTTTTATAAAGTCTGCCGGAAGGCGTGTCGCCCAAAATCTGTGCCGCGATCTCGACTGCCGG
>JBGTKR010000088.1:0-4857 GCA_041744535.1 Pyrinomonadaceae bacterium | reverse complement strand
GGGTGTCAGCATAAAGCCTTGTGCGTCAGCACGAGGTTTTCAAAATCAAGAACAAATAGCCCGTGAATACGGGCGACAGCCGATAAACCAAAAAAGCTGTCGCTATCTTCGATAGCTTTAATTCGTGTTGCATATAAACCTTGTGCTGACGCACAAGGCTTTATGCTATCGCCCGTATTCACAGGCTAAAAACTAAAACTTATCAAGAAATTTAACTTAACAAAGTAGAATTAAGTAACGTGTAAAAAATAACTTGTAACACTATTGATTATGTTTTGTTCTTTGGCGGTGTAACCGCGTTTTAAGAAAATAGCCGGATGTGAAACGTCTGGAACAATTCAACCCGAACTTTCGTGCGTTGGAAACGCACACAGAAGAAGTTCTGTCCATCTTCAATGCTAAATTCTTTGTTAAACTTAACCAGAAGCTCCGCTATCCGGCTATTTTCTCAAACGCGGTTTCACCGCCAAAGAATCAAGTCGTTTGGCAATGTAAACCGTTATAACTTATTTTTTACATATTCCTTAGTTAGATTTTTTATAGGAAAATCCTGTCTTGACTAACCTCGATGCTTACCTTAATCTACTTTTTTGCATCGGAAACCATTTATTGTTTTCATTTTAAAATCCTCTGTGCAAAAGGGAAATTATTTAACAAAAAAAATTAATAGAACAAAATGATAAAAAACGAATTAAAAAAACTTATCGAAGAAAAAAGTGCGTCTATCGGCGTGATCGGACTCGGTTATGTCGGATTGCCTCTGATCGTTGAATTTACGGCAAAAGGCTTTACGGGAATCGGTTTTGAAGTTGACCAAAAAAAGGTTGACGCGGTAAACAAAGGCAATTCATATATTGTTGATGTTTCGGACGAAGCCGTCCAAAAATCTCTGGACAGCGAAAAATTAACGGCGACAACCGATTTTTCAAAATTAAAGGATTGCGACGTGATAATTATCTGCGTCCCGACTCCGCTTCGCAAAACAAAAGACCCCGATATGTCCTACATTTTAGCGGCGGGGAAAGAAATTGCGGAACATATGCGTTCCGGTCAAATGGTCATCTTGGAATCTACAACTTATCCGGGAACAACCGATGAAATTTTGCAGCCGATGTTTGAAAAAGCCGGTTTCAAATTAAACGAAGATTTTCTGCTTGCATTTTCGCCTGAAAGAGTTGATCCGGGCAATCCGCAGTATCAAACTCACAACATCCCGAAAGTCGTCGGCGGTGTCGGTGAAGATTCAACCGAAATTGCATCTCTGCTTTATAAACAGATCGTCAACGAAGTTCATTCCGTCAGTTCGGCACGAGTTGCCGAAGCCTGCAAACTTTGGGAAAACACATTTCGTGCAATAAATATCGGAATGGCAAACGAAATGGCAAAACTCTGCAACACGCTCGGCATAGACACTTGGGAAGTCGTCAAAGCCGCCGACACAAAACCTTTCGGATTTATGGCGTTTTATCCCGGTCCCGGTTTGGGTGGACACTGCATCCCGCTAGATCCGCATTATTTAAGTTGGAAAGCCCGTCAGCACGGTTTCGATTCGCAGTTTATTACATTGGCGGAAGAAGTAAATTCGGGAATGCCGAAATATGTCGTCAAACTCGTATCGGATGCTTTAAATGATGAGAAGAAGGCAATTAACGGCTCGAAAATTTTGATTTTAGGCGTAGCGTATAAAAACGACATTGACGATATGAGAGAATCTCCGGCACTTTCCGTGATTGATCTGCTTCGGGCAAAAGGTGCGGAGGTCGTCTATCACGATCCATTCGTGCCGGAAGTTACATTCGATCACGCATATACGATTGGTGTCGGCGATCCGCTCTATAATGAAGATTTAACCGATGATCTGATAAAATCCGCCGATTGCGTCGTCATCTGCACGGGGCATAAAAATACCGATTATAAGCGGGTTACGGAACTTGCCGATGTGATTGTTGACACGAGAAACGCTCTCGACAAAGAAACCCGCGAGAACGGAAAGGCGAAAATCGTCAGACTTTAATAAGTGAGAGGTGAGAAGTGAGAAGTAAAAGCATAACTTCTTACCTATCACCTATCACCTATCACCTATCACTTTTCACCTATCACCTATGCTAAAAATCCTGAATATCGTCGGTGCAAGACCGAATTTTATGAAGATCGCTCCGATCTATGCCGAGATGAAACGGCGTGAATCGGAGTTTGAGCCTTTAATCGTTCACACCGGACAGCATTACGATGCGAAGATGTCGGATGCGTTTTTCGACGATCTCGGAATGCCGAAACCCGATATTCATTTGGAGGTCGGTTCGGCAACGCACGCGGTGCAGACGGCGAAAATTATGCTCGAATTCGAGCCGGTGGTTTTGCGTGAAAAACCCGATTGGGTTCTGGTTGTCGGCGATGTAAATTCGACAATTGCGTGTGCTTTGGTCTGCTCAAAACTCGGCGTAAAAGTCGCTCACGTCGAAGCGGGCTTGCGTTCATATGACAGGACAATGCCCGAAGAAATAAACCGGATTTTAACCGATTCAATTTCCGATCTGCTTCTCACGCCTTCGCCCGACGGCAACGAAAATCTGAAAAAAGAGGGAATTCCCGATCAAAAAGTAAAACTCGTCGGCAACGTGATGATTGATTCGCTTTTCCGCAATCTGGAATTTGCCGAAAGATCGAAAATTCGTGAAAAATTAGATTTAACCGGAAAAGATTATGCTGTTTTGACGCTTCATCGTCCTTCAAATGTTGATGAAAAGGAAACATTTGAAAGTTTACTCGAAGCACTTTCCGAAATAAGCCGAAAAATCCCGATAATTTTCCCCGCCCATCCGCGAACCGCTTCCCGCATTGAAGAATTCGGCTTTTCCGATAAGATCAAAAACTCGAATATTACAATAATCGAACCGCTCGGTTATCTGGATTTTTTGAATTTGATGAGCAATTCAAAATTAGTGCTAACCGATTCCGGCGGATTGCAGGAAGAAACGACGGCACTAAAAATTCCCTGTCTGACATTGCGTGAAAATACGGAAAGACCAATTACAATCGAGATGGGAACAAATATTTTAGTCGGAATAATTCCTGAAAAAATAAAACAAGCGGCATTCGAGATTTTAAAAAAAGAAGATTTTACAAAAGACGCAAAAGTTCCGCCGCTTTGGGATGGAAAAACGGCAGAACGTATTTGTAACTCTTTGATCGAATACAAAAAAAAAGACAAAAGTTAAATTAAAATTCTTAACTTTTGCCTTTTTACTCTTTACTTTTTACTTTCACCCGCTTCCATCGGATAACCGGCATTGACCCAAGCCTTTGTTCCGCCGACTAAAGCAAAATTGTTTTTATAACCTTTTTCTTCGAGCATTTGCACCACACGGGCACTTGTATGTTCGTCCGGTCAGGAACAGTAAGCGATAATTTTTTTGTCCTTCGGAACTTGCTTATAAAATTTTTCAAACTCTCCCGCCGGAACATTTATCGCTCCCTTGATATGTTCGGTTTTGTAAGCCACTTCCGAGCGTGTGTCAATAAAGACGGCATTTCCTTCGTCAAAATCCTTTTTCGCATCGGCTAAATTGATTCGCGGTGCATCATCTTCCGCGTGTTCCGCATGGTCGTCCGCTTTTGCTTCTGTTTTCTCACCGGAACTATTTGCTGCCGGATTTTCACTTTTCGTTTCCGTCGTTGATGATGAAGCGGCACTTTGACAAGCCAAACCGAATGCCAAAGCCGAGATCATCAGCAAAGATAAAATAAAACGCATTTTTAAAACCTCCTAAGTCATTTAACATTTGCCATTCAACATTTATCATTTAAGAAAATATATTAATGCTGAGAAATAATACTCTCTTAATGATAAATGATAAATGATAAATGGCAAATGGTAAATGTTTATCTGACATCTTTCGAGCCGTTTTCAATCGGCGTTGGATATTTTCCGTTCCAGCACGCGACGCAAACCGAATCCGTATCCATTCTCGTTGCTTCGAGCATTCCTTCCATTGAAAGATAGCCTAAGCTGTCAGCTTCGATATATCTACGGACTTCTTCTACCGACATTTGTGCCGCGATCAATTCGGCTTTGCGTGGCGTATTTACGCCGTAATAACAAGGCGAAATCGTCGGCGGACACGAAATTCTGATGTGAACTTCCTTTGCTCCCGCTTCACGCACAAGGGCGACGACTTTTTTTGATGTCGTGCCGCGAACAATCGAATCATCAATTAAAACAACTTTTTGTCCTTCAATCAAATCCTTGATCGGATTGAGTTTCAGACGCACGCCGAAGGAACGAATTGTCTGCGTCGGTTCGATAAAAGTTCTGCCGATATAATGATTGCGGATAATTCCCTGCCGGAAGGGAATTCCCGATTCCGCCGAATAGCCGATTGCCGCCGCCACGCCCGAATCCGGCACGGGAACGACAATATCGGCTTCGACGGGATGTTCGCGGGCAAGCTGTCTGCCCATCAGATGCCGTGATTGATTGACCGAACGCCCGAAAATAATCGAATCGGGACGCGAAAAATATACATGCTCGAATGTGCAGACCGATTTCGGTTTTTCATCAAATGGAAAGAATGACTGTAAGCCTTTTTCATTTATGACAAGCATTTCGCCCGCTTTAATTTCCCGCACATATTCCGCATCAATCAGATCAAACGCACAAGTTTCCGAACCAACCGCCCACGCATCCTTTAATTTCCCAAGCACAAGCGGACGAAATCCACGCGGATCGCGGACGGCAATAAGTGCTTCCGGCGTTAAAAATAAAAGCGAAAATGCTCCTTCTGTTTCCTTTAAAACTTTGGCAATTGCTTCAATTACATTATCGGCTTGCGTCCGTGCAATCGAATGCAGAATCGT
>JBGTKR010000087.1:0-2658 GCA_041744535.1 Pyrinomonadaceae bacterium | reverse complement strand
TGTAACTGTTTGTGTGTTGGTTTTCTTATTGACGATTTTCGGAAATGTTTCGGCTCAGATCGTCGAAAATGATTCCGGTCAAACTTTTGAGCGAAATTCAGACGATATTTTGGGGATTACATTTTCCGCTGAAGTTCGTTCGATTATCGCCGAGATCGAGCGGAAAACGGGCAATGAAATTTATGCGGAATTTGTCGAGCATAAAGAATATAGGTTCGGTTCGAGTTTTATTACTCAAGAAGGCGTTCCGGTCGTTTTGATAGATTACAAATTGGACGAAGGTGATCAGAAAAAACTCGAAGCGATTATTGTTCACGAACTTCTGCATCTTCGTCTGACCGCGAACGGTTATCCGTCTTTTCTGTTTTCCGAAAGCGTCAATACCGCAAAAGGTCGGGCGATTGACACCGAGCAGAGCAATATAAACGATGTGAGAAATTTGATCGAACACCAAATTTTCAAAGCCGATATGCAGAAATTCGGTCTTTATAAATACATTGATCTGGCAGGCGATACAGCCGACGGTGCGAGAAAGGATAAAGGAGAAGAATCAGGACAAGACGATTCGATCAATTATGCGCGGGCGATTCTCGAATATCCGAATGTGAAAGATGTCGAAGAAGTAAAAAATATCTATACGGCGAACAAATGGACGCGACCTTTGCGCGAAGGCGAAGCGATTGCCGGAATAATCGGAGCGTCGAATATCAAAACGCCGAAAGAAGCGGAAGCGGTTTTTCTGAAATGTCTTAACGTGCTTTATCCGCCGCCGAGTTCGGCATACGCTTTTAAACTGACGCTTGATCCGAAAATAAAGGTTTATAGACGAATGATCGTCAGCATTTCGCGGCAAAAAGTTCCCGCAAAGCGGCGTTCAAAAAGAAATTGATAAATTTTAAGGTAGGAAAAATATGAAACCTTTAATTTGCCTGCAATGCGGCGGAAAAATTACCGATTACAAACCGACGGGCACTTTTACGGTGTGCGGTTACTGCGAAACAAGGTTCGTCATTGAACAGGCAAAAAAAGAATATGTTGCACCGCCGTCCACGCCGCCTACGCCATATGTGCTGCCTACGCCATATGTGCCGCCTGAGCCGATGATTTATAAATCTCGTAAAAACTCCGGCGGCAACAACGGAGTTTTGGTCAGCATCATTGCGCTTGTCTTGGTGGTTTTTCTCGGCGGCGTTTTCTTGTTCGCAACATTTTCAAACAAGAAAATATCGAGAAATCATTATCCGATTTCCAGCCGACCGGAATATTCGACACCTTCATATACGCCGCCGCCCTCGCCGACACCTAAGTTAGATTTGCTGGAATTCGGCGGGAAAGGAACGGGAGAAGGTCTTTTTCAAGATGCGTCTTCGATTGCCGTTGATAAAAAAGGAAGAATCTATGTCGGCGACGATTCTCTGCGCGTTCAACAGTTTGATGCGAAAGGAAAGTTTTTAAAACTCTGGCAAATTCCGTCGGAAACGGTCAATTACAGACGCGCCCGAACGATTCACAAGGTTGCCGTTGATAATGATGAAAATCTTTATGTTGCAGTCGGCGGTGTGATTTTGGTCTATAAACAAAATGCGGACAAACCGTTTTTGACGATGCACGACGCACCGGATTATACGACGGATTTTGCACTTCGCAGCGACGGCGGCGTTCTTACAATATCGAACAACGATGAAATAGAAACGCTGTTTTTCGTCAGCAAAAACAGGAAAATAACGCGCACGATCAAAGGTTTTCACTCTGACACGGCGGACGCTTCGATGTCGCCTTGGGATGTCGGTCTGGCGGCAATTCGCATTGCGGTTGACGGTGCGGGAAATATTTATTCGATCTATGCACTCGGCGATTTGGGCAGTTACCAGCTTTCTTACAACCCGGAAGATTTCCGCATTTTTCGTTTCAACGCGAACGGAAAATACGTCAATAAATTCGTCCAAACGATGGATTCCGTCGGCATCGAAACTGATAATCAAAGCCGTATTTACATTTCAAGAAATGACGCACTCGAAATTTATTCGGGCGAAGGAGAATTACTTTCGACGGTTTCGGATTTTAAAAGATTGGGTGCATTTGCACTTGATAAACAAAATAATATTTATGTTTTGGGCGATGATCGGGTCGTCAAACGTGCCGCCGTTCAATAGAGTTCAGAGTGTTTAGAGTTACGCCTTAAGGTGTAACTCTGCACGACTCCATTTCCATTTCAAACAAAATCGTAAGAACTAATGTATTTTTACCAAATGCTCTAAAATATTATGAATTTCGGCGATATTGTCGGGCAGACGCTTGACGGCAAATACAGAATAGAAAAGGAATTTGGGATTTTTTGATCGGCGTGAAAGCGGAAAAACCGTTTCGCGTTCAGGAATTGATGAATCCGTCGCGGCTCGTGATTGATATTAAACATTGAATATTTTAGAAGATTTAAATTTATTCGGCGGAAATTAAAATGAGGTGAGATTATGAATTTACCGACACATTTACCACTATTTAGATTGTTTTTGTCAATGTTGCTGGCAACTACAATTGTTATGTCTTGCTCCGTTCACTCGGAGGGACAGGATGATGTCTTGTTTCCGATAAGAGAGAACGGCAAAACGGGATTTGCGGACAAAACCGGCAAAGTCAAAATTCCTTTCCAATTTGATA
>JBGTKR010000086.1:0-26256 GCA_041744535.1 Pyrinomonadaceae bacterium | reverse complement strand
GGGAAAGATTTGCCACGAGAGTATATTCAAGAAGTTGGAATGGACTATGGAACACATTGAAACTAAAGATGTTAGATTACAAACTATGCTTTGCGAAGATAATTTCTTATGCTTAATTTCAACTCAAGACTCAGGTTTAGTAAAAATATGAAATTTGAAGATTATCAAAAAGAAGCAAGTTCAACGGCACTTTATCCGAATCGTTTTAGTAATTTGGAATATCCGACGCTCGGTTTAACCGGAGAAGCGGGCGAAGTGGCGAATATTGTAAAAAAAATTCAACGCGATTTCGATGGGGAATTAACCGATGAAATTCGTGATAAATTAAAAGACGAACTCGGCGATGTGCTTTGGTATATTTCGGCGTGTGCCGATGAATTGGGTTTAACTTTGCAGGAAATTGCAGAATTCAACGTCGGAAAATTGGCGAAACGTCATAAAGCATAATGCTCAAAGTCGGTTTAACAGGTTCGATTGCGGTTGGGAAAAGTTTTGTCTGCGAGGTTTTAGCGGAACTCGGTTGTTTTGTGCTTGATGCGGATTTGACGGCGAGAGATGTGGTTAAGCCTCAGACGGAAGGTTTGCGTTTGGTCGTTGAAAAATTCGGCGAAGAAATTTTGCAACAAAACGGGGAACTTGACCGTGTAAAACTTGGAAGTATTATATTTAGCGACGAAGCGAAGCGACAACTTTTAAACAAAATCGTGCATCCATTAGTTATTGACGCACAAAATATTTGGTTGGCAGAAAAGGAATCGGAAAATCCCGACGGAATCGCCGTTGTGGATGCGGCTTTGATGATCGAATCGGGCGGCTACCAACGCTTTGAAAAATTGATTGTCGTTTGGTGCGATTCTGATATACAATTGCAGCGATTAATATTACGCAATAATTTGAGCGAAGCCGAAGCCTTAGAACGCATCAATTCACAAATGCCGCAGGAAGAAAAAAAATCCTACGCGGATTATTTGATTGATACTTCCGAAGGATTTGACGCAACGCGGCATCGCACGAGGGAAGTTTTTGAGCAGCTAAGAAAGTTTTTACCACAGAGGCACGGAGACACAGAGTAAGGTGATTAAGAAAAAGGTAGGAAAAATTAAACAAGTCCGGGCGAAATTATCGAATTTTAAAAGGATTTTTTATGTCTTCTCCGTGTTTCTGTGTCTCTGTGGTTCAATTATTTTTTTGGCGGCTTGTTCGGAACTGGAACAGCCGGAAGCCGAAACTTTTTATTCGGATTCTACTCCGCCGCGTCAGCAGGAATTTCGTTGGAGCAACGGGAATACACCGAAATCCTTTGATCCGGCACTTGCTTCAGCACCGCCGGAAACCGATATTGTCCGGGCGATGTATGACGGTTTAACCGAAACCGATCCGAAAAATCTGGAAGCACTTCCGTCAATCGCCGCCGATTGGTCGAGTTCCGACAATTTTAAGACCTGGACTTTTCGTTTGCGAAAAGATGCAAAATGGTCAAACGGAAAAAAAGTTACGGCAAATGATTTTGTATCTTCGTGGCAGCGTCTGGCTGATCTGGAAGATAAAGTTTCTCATTACGAATTGCTGAAAAACATTATCGGAATGCAAAAAGCCGGGAAAGTGGAAACTCAGAAAGAAGAAAATGTTTTTCAGAAACAAAAGAAAAGTCAGATTCTCAAAGATAATACCGATAGAAAATTGGATTTGCCTGTTTTAAATTCCAATACAAATACGAGCGTGAATGAAATTCCGCCGCCGCCGCCGCTTCCGAAGCCCGAAACGGAAAAAAAGGAAAAGGAAAATGAAAAATTCGGAGCGGAAGCAATTGATGATTACACATTAAAGGTTTCATTGATAAAGTCCGATAAGGACTTTCCGCAGTTGGCGGCTCATCCGATCCTGCGTCCCGTCTATGCAAACGGAAAGGAATTTGAAGACAATAAATTAAACACGAAAATCGTTACAAACGGAGCTTTTCGCCCCGTATCCGTTACAAAAGACGGCGTGTCACTTGAAAAATCCCGGACTTATTACAATCGGGAAAAAATAAAACTGGAGCGGGTCAGATTTGTTCCGGCAAAGGATGCCGACAGTGCTTTGCAGGCATACCGCAGAGGTGAAGTTGATGCCGTTACAAATGCCGAATTTGAACCGTTGGCACTAAAACTTTTGATTCCGTTTGTTGACTTTCAAAGAACAACTCACGGTGCGTTGAATTTTTATGAATTCAACCGGACAAATCCGCCTTTTAATGACCGCCGCATACGCGAAGCCTTAGCAATCTCGATTGAACGCGAGCGTTTGACCGAAGACGATACGAAGGGAGCAACAAAACCCGCTTTAACTTTTCTGCCTTTTAATGAAGATAAAAAACAGGTGAAATTTTCGCGTAATATCGAAAAGGCTAAAAAACTTCTGGAAAAATCCGGTTTTCCGAACGGTGCAAATTTTCCGAAGATCAAACTTGTCGTTAATCGAAATGATACACAGCAGCGGATCGCCCAATCGGTTGCAAAGATGTGGAAGGAAAATCTCGAGATAGAAACCGAGGTCATCGTCAAAGAAACGGATGAATTCGAAGCGGCTAGAAAAAACGGTGAATTTGATCTGATCAGACGCGGTGTCGTTCTTCCGACGGCGGACGAAACGGCGAATATGCTGGCGATCTTTGCTCCGAAGGAAAGTTCGAAGATAAAGAAAATAGTTGAAAAAGACGAAGCAGACGAAAAAAATCTTAACGAAAAAAATCCGACTGATAAATCAAAATCTAATCTGAAATCGGACACTTCTTTGATTGACAGTTCCATCCGGGAAAACCGGAATTCTTCTGAAAATACAGACGAATATCTGCTCGTTGACATCGGGGAGGAAATCATTCTGACGGAAGAAGAAGCAATGATAGAAGTTACGGGAATTCCTCTATATTTTCCTTTGAGTTATTCACTCGTCAAGCCCTATGTTTTGGGGTTTGAGATGAATAATCTGGATGCACCTTTACTTAAATACGTGGAAATTGATAATAATTGGCAACCGAAAACCGATAAAAATAAATCATAATAAATGATGTAAAATCAATGTCTTTATATTTTTGAGTTCGGTTAGCAAATCCGAAATTTAACCGTTAGTTACGATTATTCTTGATTGTAGCCATTGTTACGTGGTAAATTTATCGCAAGTTATACAAAATTTTTTTTATTTCTTCTCTCCGTAAGACATACATACATAATAGTAGAATCAGAATTTAAGGAGCGTAAATTATGACGCAGATATTTTCCAGTCGAATCCGTTTAGGACTTGTATTAGTAGTTTTGTCGGTATTTTTTGTCGGTTGTGCAACACAGGCAAACAGTAAATACTGGGGGCAGATTGATGTGCCGCAGGATAATGTGATGCGGTATATCACGGGTTCTGAACCCGAATCGCTCGATCCGCAGTTTGTTACCGGACAGCCCGAAGCACGAATTTTGATCGGACTTTATGACCGTCTGGTTGAATATCATCCGAAAACGATGCAGCCGATTCCTTCGATGGCGACTCACTGGGAAGTAAATAAGGATTTATTAAATTATACATTTTATCTGCGAAAGGACGGAAAATTCTCAAACGGCGATCCGATCAAAGCTGAAGATTTCGCGTGGTCGTTCCGCCGTGCCTTGTCGCCCGAACTCGCTTCGCGTTATGCCTTTTTGGGATATGAAATAAAATACGCCGAAGCCTACAATTCGGGAAAGTCTTTTGTTAAAAAAGACGGGAAGTTCTTATTGGCTAAGGATTTTGCCGAAGCGGACGATGAAGATAAGGACGGCAAAATAGACCCGATTGCCGAAGACAAGCCGGATATTTTGAAAAAGGAAACGGCAATCGAATCCGCTCCGCAAAATGAGGTTGAAAAACCCGCTTCCGCCGATTCCGGCACGACCGTTGAAGTTGAAAAGGAAAAAACCGAAACCGAATTTCAAAAGTTTATCAATTCGCCCGAAAGATTGACCGTTATTAAACCGGAAGATGAAAAGGCAATGGCGGAATTGACCAAGGATAATCCGAAATTGAAACAGGCTTTGGAAGGGGCGGAATACGTTCCGGTCAAGCCCGAAGATTTGGGAGTTGAAGTTGTTGATGACTACACCATAAGAATCACTTTGAAACAACCTGCACCTTATTTTACGGGTATGCTGACGCATCAGTTTTTCGGTGTATTGCACAGACCGACCATCGAAAAATTCGGAAAAGACTGGATTAAACCCGAAAATATCGTAACCAGCGGTGCTTACAAAGTTAAGGAATGGAAGCCTTATGATGAACTGACGATCGTTAAAGAACCTAATTATTGGGATGCGAAAAACGTCCATCTTGACGGAATCGTTTTTTATCCGATGGATGAACAGACGACGATGATGAATGTTTACAAATCGGGCAGAGTTGACGCACTTTATAATCACACCGTTCCCGCACCCTGGAACGATTACATCAAACAATTTAAGGACGAATATCAACTTCACCCGGAAGTTGCGGTTGAATATTATACGTTCAGCGTTAAAAAACCGCCGGTGGATAAGGTCGAAGTCCGCCGTGCGTTTGCTCTGGCGATTGACCGGGATGCGTTGGAAAAATACCGCAAAACCGTCAAGAAACTGGCGGATTTCACGCCCGAAGGAATTTTCCCTGAATATGAAAAAGCCCGTGTTAAGGTTTATGCGAGATTAGCCAAAGAAAACGGAATTTCGGCTGAAGATATGAAAAAACGTATGTTCAATCCGGCTAAGGCTTGCGAATTAATGGAAAAAGCGGGATATAAGGTTACTAAAAACGGCGAAAAATGTAAGGTCAACGATTTTCCCGCCGACGACATACAACTCAGCTATAACACCGCCGAAAGCAACAAAGCCGTTGCCGAATTCGTGCAGGCACAATGGAAACAGAATTTGGGAATAACCGTTCAGCTTAAAAATATGGAGTGGAAAACATATCTTCCGTATCGTTCGGCAGTTGAATATACCGGAGTGGCAAGAGCCGGTTGGGTGGGCGATTATATGGATCCATATACATTTTTAAGCCAGTTCTATTCACCGAAAAATGACAGTTCGACGGGTTGGTGGGATCCGAAATACGATGCGATGCTCGATGAAGCGAATAATACACGCGACCCGATGAAGCGTTTTGAAAAACTGGCGGAAGCCGAATTTTATATGCTTCAGGAGCAGCCGATCATTCCGCTTTCGACCAACGGAACGAGTTGGATGAAAAAACCATACATCAAGGGAATGTATCCGAATCCCGGAACGATGCACCCCTGGAAATTCGTCTATATCGAACGCGATAAAAGTAAATGGGATGAAAATGTTGACGAGATTATGAGTCGGAGCGATTCGCAGGTTGATGCTGAAATTGCCAATCTGATGAAATCGCAGACCGAATTTGAAAAGTCGCAAAATCCTGAAAGCAGTAAAGATTCAAAATCCGATAAGGTAGAATGAACTTTATGGACGAAGACAAAATAGACAGAACAATTGAAATAATTTTGCAGCAACAGGCACAGTTTTATGCCGATATGCAAAGGATGCAGGAATCGCAGGAACGCTCGGAAAAACAATTGCGAGAATCACAAAAACGCTCGGATGATCGCGTTGCGAATTTACAGGAAGCTACTTTAACGCTTTTCGATGCGGTAAAATTAACCAGTAAAAATATTGATAATCTTACCGTAAGAGTTGATGGACTGACAGAAAAAGTTGATGGAATTGCTGACAAAGTTGATCGGTTGGCTGAGGCTCAAATACATACCGAAGAGCGTTTGAATGCTGTAATTTTTATGGCGGAAAAATACTTTTCCGATAAACAGAACGGAAATTCAAAACAAAGTTAAAGAAAAAATAAATGCTAAAATTTATCCTAAAACGCCTTTTAATAATTATCCCGATGGCTCTGCTGGTCGTAACTCTGACGTGGGGTTTGATTCGCATTGCACCGGGAAATTTTTATTCAACCGAGAAACAATTGCCGCCTGCAATCGAGGCTAATATCAAGAAAAAATACGGTCTTGACCAGCCGTGGTATGTGCAATACGGTAAGATGATGTATAACATCCTGCGGCTCGATTTCGGTGATTCGCTCAAATATCAGGGGCAATCCGTCAACGAAATTATCAAACGCCATTTTCCGTATTCGGCAACCATCGGGCTGCTGGCTTATTTGCTGGCTTTGTTCGTCGGTTTGTTTGCCGGGATCTTGGCGGCACTCAAGCAAAATTCATTTTTCGATTATTTCTCGATGGCTCTGGCAATGCTCGGGCTTTCCGTGCCGAATTTTGTTTTAGGACCGCTGCTTGTTTTATTTTTCTCGCTCGGACTTTATCTATTGCCGCCGGCACGTTGGGGCGGACCGCAATATTTGATAATGCCCGTGATAACGCTGGCGGCGATCTATGCGGCATATATTGCCCGTTTGACGCGGGCGGGAATGCTTGAAGTCTTGCGTTCCGATTATATCCGCACGGCTCGTGCCAAAGGTTTGAGCGAAACCACTGTTCTGCTTAAACACGCACTTCGCGGCGGAATCATTCCCGTCGTATCGTTCACAGGTCCGGCACTCGCATCTCTCTTAGCGGGAACTGTCGTTGTCGAAAAAGTTTTCGCCATTCCCGGACTCGGCAACATTTTTATTCAATCCGTATTAAACCGCGATGAGCCTTTGATTTTAGGCATCGTCGCTTTTCTTTCGATTTTGATTATGATTTTCAATTTAGCGGTTGATATTTCCTACGGTTTTCTCGATCCGCGAATTCGTTACGAGTAAATTATTATGACAGGAGTTCTGAAAAAAAATAAAATTATTTCGCCTGTTCTGGAGCGGAAAAAATTTACAACCGATGAAACTCATCGGATGATGAAAGCGGGAATTCTGCCTGAAGAAAGCGGTTGGGAATTGATTAACGGAGAGATAATTCATCGTATGACAATCGGGAGCAGACACGCCGGAACTGTTAAAAGAATAAATCTTCTGCTCAATCGTTTGATCGCAGACGAATTTATTATCGGAATACAAGACCCCGTTCATATTGACGAGGATAATGAACCCGAACCGGACATTTCGGTTTTGAAAATGCGGGAAGATTTTTACACGGAAAGTCATCCCGAACCTTCGGATGTTTTACTGATAATCGAGGTTTCGGTTTCAACACTCGGATTTGACCGCGAGGTGAAAAGAAATCTTTACGCAAATGCCGGAATCATTGAATACTGGCTGGTTGATGTTGAAAAAAGCACGATTGAAACTTACAAAAAGCCGAAAGACGGCAAATATTTTGAAATGAAAATTTACGAGCGGGGCGACATCGTTTATCTGAAACATATCGAGCAGTTAAAACTCGATGTTGCGGAGATCATTCCCGAAGAAACGAAATAATTATTTAGAAAAAATTAAGATTATGGCTGAAAATAAAGAAGTTATAAAAGGAACATCACTTTGGAAGGATGCCTGGCGGCGGCTTTTAAAGAACAAACTTGCCGTGTTCGGTTTGATCGTGATGGTGTTTATCATTGTCAGCGTTATCATCGGACCTTCGATAATTTATTGGACAACGGGTTTTACGCCGTCGTATATTCCGGCGGATTCCGATCTGATCAAATCCTTTCCGCCGTCGCTGCAGCACCCGATGGGAACTGATGAAGCCGGACGCGATCTGTTAGCCAGAGTTTTGCAGGGCGGGAGAATTTCGCTGATGGTCGGCGTGATCTCGACGTTTGTTTCTTTAATCGTCGGTGTTTCCTACGGTGCGATAGCCGGATATATGGGCGGGAAAATTGACGATGTGATGATGAGAATCGTAGATATTATTTATGCGATTCCATACATCTTGATCGTGATCGTTCTTTTATCGGTTTTCGGCGGCGACAACACGCCCGATTGGATTGCATCACTTTCAAGTTTATTCGGCGGCGGTGCGGGTTTAAATCAAATATTTTTACTATTCTTTGCATTAGGGCTGGTTTCGTGGCTGACGATGGCTCGTGTCGTCCGCGGACAGATTTTATCGCTCAAGAATCAAGAATTCGTTTTAGCGGCAAAAGCGACGGGCGTTTCTACGCCGAATATTATTTTCAGACATCTCGTCCCGAATGCACTCGGTCCGGTAATCGTCTATGCAACTTTGACGATTCCATCGGTAATGCTGACCGAAGCATTTCTGTCATTTTTGGGAATCGGTGTCCAGGCACCTTATGCTTCGTGGGGAAGTCTGGCGGCGGACGGCATCAAAAACATTGCGATCTTCCCGTGGCAGTTGATCTTTCCGGGCGTAACAATGGCTTTGACACTATTTTCACTTAATTTCTTGGGCGACGGGCTGCGGGATGCTCTTGATCCGCAAACCAGAAAATTTTAAATAGAAAAATGAGGAGAATTTATTCAGTATTGATGATTGTGCTTTTGGCAGGAGTTTTAATAAATGAGGTTCAGGCACAAAAAGACTACGAAACCGCAAAAGCCGGGATTGGAGTTGACGGTTTAAGAGTCGGAAAATCCACCCGTGCCGATGTCATCGGAAAATATGGCAGAGGTTTCAAAACCAAAAAATACGGTGAATACTCCGCTCAGATGATTTATGACAACGGAATGTCTTTTTATTATTGTCAAAAAGACAGACGGCAGGAAATCTTCGTCATCGAAATGCGATCTCCGGCAAAAGTCAAAACGGTTAAAGGAATAGTCTTGAGCAAAAGCACCGTCAGCGATGTGAGAAAAAAATACGGCAAGCCGAAAAAAGGTTTACGCTTTAAGGGAATCGAGTTTTACTATGTTAAATACAAAGGTAAAGATGTAGTTTCGGTGATTGATATTGTCGAAAACCGCGGAATGCGGGAATGTAGGGAATAAGTTTTTATTAAAATATGCAGACGACGACGACCACAAATTTGCGAGAGTTATTGAACGATGTGAAACCCGATAATTCCAAGGTTTTCTATGGTGTAAAATGGGAGGATTATGTCGCATTTACCAAGGAAACACTTGACCAAACCGACCTTGAAATGACTTATAATCGCGGCGTTTTAAGAGTAAATATGGGAATAGGATTAAAACACGAGAATTTATCGAGGTTTTTACATAATTTGATTACTTTGATTGCTCTGAACTTAAATTTGAGCATTATTCCGGCAGGTTCGATGTCATTAGTTTCAAACAAAGTTCGCAAAGGTGCTGATCCCGACGAATCTTATTACATAGAGAATTCACAAGTTGTTAGTTTAAGAGAAAGACTATTTGATGACGAAAAAGATATTCCGCCGGATTTGGTTGTTGAAATTGACCAAAGCCACAAATCGGATGAAAAGTTTGAAATATATGCGGCATTCGGTGTCAAGGAATTTTGGTTGTATGACGAAGAACTTCTGCACATATTTCTGCTTAACGAAACGGGTGAATATCTTGAAGCGAAAAAAAGTTTGGCATTTCCGATTCTGACATCAAAATATTTGACGAAATTACTAAAACGCAGTCAAAACGAGGATCAATTTAGAGTTTTGCAGGATTTTCAAAATTGGTTAAAAAAGCAAAAAACAAAAAAATAAATGAGCGAAACAAACGGAACAATTTTATCGGTCAATGACCTGAGAACATATTTTCAGACGGAAGATGGTGTCGTTAAAGCGGTTGACGGCATTTCGTTTGAACTCAAAAAAGGGGAAACGCTCGGAATTGTCGGCGAATCGGGAAGCGGGAAGTCGGTTACGAATCTTTCCGTAATGCGTCTGATTCCCGAACCGCCGGGCAAGATCGTCAGCGGCGACATAATTTTTGACGGAACAGATGTTCGCAAACTTTCAGTTGAAGAAATACGGAAAATACGCGGAAAGCGTATGGCGATGATCTTTCAAGACCCGATGACTTCGCTCAATCCGTTTTTGAAAATCTCCACGCAATTGATGGAAGTTACCCAACTCCATCTCGGACATTCAAAAGCCGAGGCTTATAAACACGCGGTTGATATGCTCAGAACGGTTGGGATTCCCGCACCCGAAAAGCGGATTGACAATTATCCGCACGAGTTTTCCGGCGGGATGCGTCAGCGTGTAATGATCGCAATGGCTTTAAGCTGCGAACCGGAATTACTGATCGCCGACGAACCGACAACTGCTTTGGATGTTACGATTCAGGCTCAAATTCTCGAACTTATCAAGGAATTAAAAACCGATCTCGGCACGAGCGTTATTTTGATAACGCACGATCTGGGCGTAGTTGCCGGAATGACCGAAAAAATTATCGTGATGTATGCCGGCAAGGTTTTTGAATCCGCACCGACCAAAGAACTTTTTGCGACTCCGGCAAATCCATATACCAAAGGGTTATTAAGATCAGTTCCCGATCCGGCACACGAAGAAGGCAAGGCACTTTATCAAATTCCGGGTTTGCCGCCGGATGTGGCAAATCTGCCGCCGGGCTGTCCTTTTGCCGAACGCTGTGAACGGGCGGAAGATATTTGCACGAGGGAATTTCCACCGTTCGTGCAGATCAATGAAGATCATTTTTCGCTCTGTCATTTTGCCAAAGAAGTTTACGCCGAATCGTCCGGGAAAACAGAAAATTAGATGAGTATTGAAACTTCGACAATTGAATCTCAAACGAATTTGCCGCCGCTTTCAGCCGGTGAAGATGTTGTTTTTTATCCCGAAACAGACGGAGAACCTATGGCTGAAACCGATATTCACCGTGAATTAATGAATCATTTTATTGAAGCGTTAAAAATTTATTTTCAAAATGATGAAAATGTTTATGTAACGGGAAATTTATTATTGTATTTTGAAGAAGGGAATCCGAAAAAATCCGTCGCTTCCGATGTGATGATCTGTTTCGGGGCAGAGAAAAAACTGCGGCGGATATATAAACTTTGGGAAGAAAAACAAACTCCGCAAGTGGTTTTTGAAATTTCTTCGACATCAACTTGGCGGGAAGATTTATCAAGGAAATATTCTCTGTATGAAAAACTCGGCGTAAAGGAATATTACATATACGATCCTGAATATAAGGCTTTGGACGAACCGCTTTTGGCTTATCATTTGATCGAAGGCGAATTTGTCAAAGCTGATGTCGGGAAAAAAAGAATTTTCAGCCCGACTTTGCATCTGGAAATTGTTGACACGGGCGAAGATTTACGCCTTTTTAATCCGAATACGAAGGAATTTTTAATGACGACGGAAGAGATGGCGGCAAAATTAAAAGAATTGGAAAACAAGAAATGAACACGGAAACCTCAACAATCTCGAAGACTCCCGAAATTTCGCCCGGAATAACGGACGGGAATATTTATTATCCCGACACGATTGAAAACGATATGCCCGAAGGAATTAAACATTTTTTATTAAGCGTTCAGCTTGTTGCATCTCTTTTAGCTTTTTTTGCAGATCGGAAGGATGCAAAAATTTTCGGGAATCTGATGTTTTATTATGAAAAGGGAAACCCGCAAAAGTATATTTCACCCGATCTGATGGTTTGTTTCGGTTTGGAAAATGCTCCAAAAAGAGTTTATAAACTTTGGGAAACTGAGGTTGTTCCATCCGTTGTGATCGAACTTGCCTCAGAAACGACTTGGTTTAATGATGTCGGCAAAAAACTTGTGATCTATCAAAATTTGGGAGTTGAAGAATATTATATTTACGATTTGGAATACGAATATCTGCCGAAACCTTTGATTGCATATAAATTAGCAGAAGGCGAATTTGAGGAAGTTGAAATTGAAAACGGACGAATTTTAAGCGAATCAATGAATCTCGAATTAGTTGACACGGGCGAAACGCTTAGATTTTTCAACCCTGAAACAAAAGAATTTTTAATGACGACGGAAGAAATGGCGGCAAAATTAAAAGAATTGGAAAATAAATAAAATGAGCGAAACAAATGGAAATAACACTTTAATTTCTTTGCAGGATTTGAAGGTGCATTTTGATATGGGCGGCGGCGGATTTTTTGACAAGATCACGGGCGGACCGCAGGAAAGGCGTATCGTAAAAGCGGTTGACGGTGTAAGTTTCGATATTAAAGAAGGCGAAACTCTGGGACTTGTCGGCGAATCGGGCTGCGGAAAATCAACGCTCGGCAAAGCACTCCTTCGTTTGACTCCGATCACGGGCGGTAAAGTTATGTATCGTGATCAGGACATCGCCAGTATGAGCAGTTCCGAATTGCGGGAACAACGCAAAAATTTGCAGATGATCTTTCAAGACCCGTATGCGTCTTTGAATCCGCGTATGACGGTCGGAAATATTATCGGTGAGCCGATTCGCACCTTTGATCTGGCGGGTGGAAAATCGGTTGACAAAATAGTGCAGGATTTGATGGAAACCGTCGGTTTGAGCCGCCGTTTTACCAAACGCTATCCGCACGAATTTTCCGGCGGACAACGCCAACGCATCGGTATTGCAAGGGCTTTAGCGGTTGAACCTGAATTTATCGTCGCCGATGAACCGATCTCCGCTCTCGACGTTTCGATTCAAGCTCAGATTATGAATCTGATGGACGATCTGCAAAAGGAAAAGCATCTGACATATTTATTTATTTCTCACGATCTACGGGCGGTTCGCCACGTCGCCGACCGGGTTGCGGTAATGTATCTCGGCGAAATTGTCGAACTTGCTAACGGAAAAGATATTTATGCCGACCCGCTGATGCCATATACAAAGGCATTGATCTCGGCAGTTCCCGTTCCCGATCCGGAAATCGAAGCAAAGCGTGAACGAATAATTTTAACCGGAGATGTGCCTTCGCCGATCAATCCGCCTTCGGGTTGTCATTTTCACACACGCTGTCCGTATGCGATTGACGAATGCAAAAAGGTCGAACCCAAATTGGTCGAGATAAAGCCGAATCATTATGCGGCTTGTATCAGAATCAGCCCGGAAAATCCGCACATCGAAGAAAATGCCGAACCGCACGCCGTCGAAGAAATTGTATAAACAAAAAAGGATGAGTTTTCTCATCCTTTTTTACTTTAATATCTATTAAAAAAATTCTTCAATCAACAAATTCGACTTCAACCTTATGCGGAATTATGCCTTTTTCAAAACCTTGATTGAGCAAAGTTCTAACCGCCTCTCTGCCTCGATCACCATAATCGAGAGTCAGATCATTTACCCACATTGCAACAAATCTGTCGGCTAACTCCGGCGGCATATCGCGGGCGAACTGCATTGCGTAAGCCAACGCATCTTCACGGTTTTCCATCGAATATTCGATGCTCTTTTTCAGATGTTTTGAAACTTCACGCATTAAATCTTCGCCGAGATCGCGTCTGATGACGTTTCCGCCCATCGGCAGCGGCAAGCCCGTTTCGGAATGCCACCATTCGCCTAAATCCAGAACTTTGTCCAAACCGATCTGTTTATAAAAAAGTTGTCCTTCGTGGATAAGCAACCCCGCGTCAACTTTACCTTTTTGAACGACCTCAATGATTTCATCAAAGGGATGAATTTCGTATTCGAAATCCTGATTATATATCCGCATCGCCAAAAAAGCACTTGTCAGTTCGCCCGGAATGGCGATCTTCATTTCGGGAATTTCTTCAACCGGACGCGGTTCACGTGAAACGAGAATCGGTCCGTAATTGTCGCCGATGCTTGCTCCGTGCGGCAGGAGTGCATATTTGTCGTCAACATAGCAATAGGCGTGAAAGCTGATCGCCGATACGTCAAAAACTCCGTTTTTTGCGTCTTCGTTTAATGACTGAATATCTTTCAGTGTATGTTCAAATTTTAATCCGTCGGTTTCGAGTTTATTGGTCGCCAAACCGTAAAACATAAAGGCATCGTCCGAATCGGGCGAATGTGCGACGGTGATTGTTCTTTTTTCAGTTTTTTTTAATGCGGTTTCCATATTACTTAAAGTTTTGTATAAAAAATATTCGTATTATACAAAACCTGTATTTTACCCTTTTCCGAGTGTTCTGCAAAAAGCCGTTTTAAACTTTTTTTCATTTCGGGAAAACGCGGACTTTCTTCCGAAGGCATATATGAAGAAGACAAAAGCCTTCCGAGCAACCCTTCAAAATCGAGCGTTTGCGAATTTTCAAAGGTTGTTTGCTCCACAGTTTTGTTGAAAAATTCGTTTAAAGATTCCGTTGTAATATTATCGTGTCGAACTTTATTATAATCCTTGCCGAATTCCTTCAAAAAGTTTTCGTATTCGCGTAAAAATTCATTTGTATCGAGCTGCCGTTCATTCCAGATCAGTGCCACAAAACCGTCTTCAGCTAAAATACGACGAAATTCATCTAAAGTATTTGCGTTATTAAACCAATGAAATGCTTGGGCGGCAATAATAAAATCTACACTTTTATCTTCAAGTGTAGTGTTTTCCGATGTTCCGTCAATTGTTTTGAAATTAGGATATTCCTTTAAATGCTCCCGCGAGGCTTTTCGCATCAGTTCATTCGGCTCGATGCCGAGAACATTATTTCCGTTTTCAATAAAAAGTTTTGCAGAAATTCCAGTTCCCGAACCGATGTCGGCGATGACGGAATTTTTTTTCAAGTCCAATTCATCACGAAAAAAATCCAACATCTCACGCGGATAATGCGGACGGTATTTCACGTAATTTTCAACCCGATTATCAAATCTCGAAACGGTTTTCACTATTGTTTAACCTCTTCGCCGGTCCATTGAGTTTTCTTTGAATGCGGAATGTCGAATTGGTCTAAAATGCGAAAACACAAATGGTCAACGAGTTCATCAATAGTTTTCGGACGGTGATAAAACCCCGGCGATGCAGGCAAAATACTTGCTCCGGCACGCGAGAGTTTGAGCATATTTTCCAGATGTATCGAGCTGTAAGGCGTTTCACGCGGGACTAAAACGAGTTTTCTGCCTTCCTTTAAGGTAACATCCGCCGCCCGATGAATCAGATTCGTGATCGCACCCGAAGCGATTGCTCCGAGCGTTCCCATCGAACACGGCACGATAATCATTCCTTCCTGCTTATTTGAACCCGAAGAAGGTTTCGCCGCAAAATTATCCAATCGCCAAAATCTGATCAATTTGGAGGTTTTCTCTAAACCCAACCACTCATTAATTTTATTAGTGTCCGCATCCCGCAAATTCGCTCCCATTTCAACCTGTGCAACGGTCGGAACGACGCTCGACATAATCAGATTGATCGTTTCAACCGCACCGCTCGCGGCAAGCATCTGTAAGACGCGATAAGCATAAATTGTGCCGGAAGCTCCCGTAATTGCAACTGTTAATTCCATAATAAGTTGTTCAGATAATCTAACTTTAGCACTTTTTATTTAAAGGCGGAAACCCGAATGTAAATGAAGGTGCTGTTCGGATTTATACAACCCATTTGCAAACAATACCCTCCATAAATGTCGGGTTTCCGCCTTTAAATAACAGCACCTTTCATAACTGCCCTTGTTTCTGCCTTTTGATTCAAAATAAATCATTGTGCTAAATAAAAATCAGTCAGAATGATTGTCTGAGTAAATAAATTTTTGTGAAAAAATATGTTTAAAAAACCAAAAAAGCCAACTGTTTCTTGAGTAATAATTATTTTCAGATTATTTGGCATAAGGCTTGCCAATATATCTGCGGTTGAAAAACCAAAAAAGGACAAATATGATGAACGCTCAGAAAATCCTAAACATTGAAGTCTTGCTGAACTTAGCGGGAAGTGAATATATTGCAAAAGTATTTATAAAATTGTGTGCAAGTTATAAATACATCGGTATATTCATTTAGCTATTTAAAGCAAAACTTCAAATCCGTTAATGAAAATCGGCAGGTTTCGACTCGCCGATTTTTTATTTTAAATGATATTCTTTATTTTTTTGAAAAATAGTTACCATAAATAAAATATGAAAACGAGCGACATCGAAAACATTTTGAATTCTCATAACGAGGGAGATATTTCTTTAACTCAAGCAACCGAAGCACTTAAAAATTTATCATATGAAGACATCGGATACGCACGGATCGACCACGCCCGTGCTGATCGGCAGGGTTTTCCCGAAGTTATTTTCGGCGAAGGGAAAACGAATCAACAGATTTTGGGAATTTTTGAAAAACTTATTGCCCGCTCGCCGAATGTTTTGATAACCCGCACGAATGCTGAAATTTACGGCGAAGTCCGCAATGTTTTTACCGAATCTGAATGGCACGAAGACGCGAAACTGATCAGGGTCTTTCGTCAAAAGGAAGATTTGGGAGTCGGCGAAATTTCGATTGTAACGGCAGGAACAAGCGATATTCCGGTGGCGGAAGAAGCGGCTTTGACGGCGGAAACGATGGGCAATCGCGTCAAAAGAATCTGGGACGCGGGAGTTGCGGGAATTCACAGAATTTTATCGGAAAGGGAAATTCTGCAAAACTCGCGGGTCGTCGTCGTCGTCGCCGGAATGGAGGGAGCGTTGCCGTCGGTAGTCGGCGGACTCGTTAAAGTTCCCGTAATTGCCGTACCAACTTCTATCGGCTACGGTGCATCATTAAATGGGATTGCCGCACTTTTGGGAATGTTAAATTCCTGTGCATCGAATGTTACGGTGGTTAATATAGACAACGGATTCGGTGCGGGATTTGTGGCAAGTCTGATAAATCGAAAATGGGAAAATAATTAATTTTATGAAAAATTACATTCGCTTGTTCTTATTTGTTTCGGGAATTATTTCTGCCGTCTTCTTCTTTCAAAATCCGGTGTTTGCTCAAAAAATGCCGGATTTAGCATTGATTTACAAAGAGTCAAAAATGCGGAAGGGCAAACGTCCGATCATTATAATTCCCGGAATCTTGGGTTCTGAACTGATAAATAAAGACACAAAGGAAAAGGTCTGGTTCAGTTTCAAGCGTTCCGGCGACGATGATCTGGAATTACCGGTTGATGCAAATTTAAGAGCGAGCCGCGATAAACTCGTGCCGGGCGATATTGTCCGCGAAGTTGACCTGAAATTGCTGCCGAATATAAAAGTCTATAAGAGTTTGATAAAATCGCTCGAGGAATACGGCGGTTATGAGGAAGCATCGTGGGATAATCCGCCTTCGGATATTAATGATAAATTTTTCGTTTTTCCATACGATTGGCGGCGGGATAATGTCGAAACGGCTCAGATACTTATCAAAAAGATTGATGAATTGAAAAGGAAAACAAAAAATCCAAACTTAAAATTCAATATTCTGGCACATTCGATGGGTGGTCTGATCGCCCGATATGCGGCGATGTATGGAGCGGCGGATCTGCCCGCCGGAAATCCCCGACCGAATTGGATTGGCGAAAAATATTTCAGCAAAATATTTTTTTTCGGAACGCCGAATGAAGGTTCTATGGAAACGATTGATGCCGTTTTAAAAGGCACTTCGAGCATCGGTGCGGGAGCGGATATACCGTTTATCAGAAATCTTAACCCAATGGATATTGTAACGATGCCGTCTATTTTTCAACTGCTTCCGCACCCGAAAACAGAGCATTTTTATGACGAAAATTTAAATGATCTGAAAATAAATATATATGATGTAAAGACATGGAAAAAATATAATTGGTCGGTTTACAGCGACGAAAAATATCTCAAAGACTTATCTCCAGCCCAACTCAAAAATTTTGAACGATATTTCGAACTTGTTTTAAATCGGGCACAAAAGTTTCATCAGGCACTCGATGCTTTTACGTCCAGAAGAGTTTCGGTCGGAATGTTTATCATCGGCGGAGATTGTGTCGAAACTCTGGATGCCGTTGTTGTCTATAAAAACGGGAAGGATGATAAATGGATAACGCTGACAAAGCCAAACTCGTTTAAAAATTCAAAAGGAGAAAAGGTTTCCGATGAAATGCTGAAGAAAGTTATGATCGCACCGGGCGACGGACGTGTAACCAGACGCTCGACGCTTGCCGAAACGCTGACCGATGGAAGAAACAGAAGCATTTTATTTGATTCGCTGCTGCCGCTCACCTCCGCACTTTTTATATGTGAAAGTCACGATGATATAACGAGCAATCCGACGATTCAGAACAATTTTCTAACCGCTCTGGTAAGCGAAGCGGTTGAAAATAAAAAGATCGAAGCAGGGAAGAAAAAAGCTAAGGATTAAGCAGAATAAAAAGTTTATCAGCCCAATCCGATTGATTTGCCTGGAGAATTTCATACTGGATTTGAGCCATATCGCGTTTGCCGTGTTTCAGATAAGCCCGACCTAAATTGTAGCGGGCTTCTTCAAATCCCGAATTCATATTTACGGCGGTTGTAAAAGCATTTATACTCTCTTCGAGTTTCTGGGTTTCAAAATAACTTTCACCTAAATAATTATATGTTTCCGCATTTGATTTATAACTTTGCAGATTGGTAAATGCCTGAATCGCTTTGGCGTAATTTTTTTGTTTGAAATATGCCAGACCGAGATTTTCGATGGCATCGGCATAATCGGGTTTGAGTTCGATTGCCCTTCTAAATGCGAGAATTTCTTCGCCCACACTTCCGAGTTTGTTATATGTGAGTCCGAGCGAAAATTGCAGTTCGGGATCATTTTGATTGATCTTTGAAGCCGTTTTGTAAGCAGCGGCGGCTTCCTTGAACTTGCCTAAAGCGAAACTCGATGCACCGATATTGATATAAGTTTCCACCCATTCGGGACGAAGTTTCGAGGCTTTTTCCGACGCTTTCAGGGCTTCACCGTGTTTGCCGAGCATTCCGTATGTAAAACCGACCTGATACCACGCTTCTGCATAGTTAGGATCGCTCTTGACGGCTTCTTCAAAATAGGGAAGTGCCTTGGCATAATCGTCATTTGATAACTGCTGTAAGCCGCGTGAATAAAGTTTTTCCGCCAGCGAGCGTTTATTTTGCGAAGTATTTCTCGAAACAGATGCAAACGTCTGCAGTTCGCCGAGTTTTATCTGCGAAATTCTTTCCGAAGGCACGGCAAAATTCAAACTCTGTCCTTCATCCGCCTGCAAAGTCGCCACCCCGATCACCTGTCCACGCATATTGACAACGGGCGAACCGCTTGAACCGGGCGAGATCGGTGCGGTAATTTGTATGATCTTGCCGTAACCCGGAATTTCACGGACGGCGGAAACGATCCCGTTTGAAACCGAACCTTCCAAGCCGTATGGATTGCCGATGACGACGATTGATTCGCCTTCTTCGGGGGTCGTTTGAACAATCGTCAGAGGTCTTGCAAAAGCAGGCGGAACGGAAACCTGCAAAATCGCCAGATCGCCTTCGCCGTCAATCGCCAAAATCCCGCGAGCCGTATATTTTCCGCCGTTTGATAAATGAATTTCGACACGATTCGATTTTTCGATAACGTGGCGGTTCGTAACTATTTTATCCGAATCAATAAAAAATCCGCTCCCGCGTGAAATCGTTTTTCCGTTTTCATCAAAGGTTTCGATGGCAACGGCGGAAGGCTTGATCTGTCTGACGAGTTCCGGCAGATAGTCCTGTGCAATCGTCGTTGCTGCAAGAAGCAGCGACAATAAAACACTCAGACACAGAACTTTTATATTTTCAGATTTCATTCAGATATGATTTTAACGTATTTGGCTAATAGTTTGAAATGATTTTTCTATTTGCTGATCAAATCAATAATTTTTTCAGCAATTTCATTAGTTGATATTTTAACCGTTTCCTTTGTCCGCCGTTTTGTTAATTCGACAAATCCTTCATCAAATCCTTTCCCGACCGTTACACGAAGCGGGATGCCGATCAGTTCCGCATCGTTAAATTTTACACCCGCCCGTTCTTTTCTATCATCGAGTAAAACTTCAAAACCTTTTTCTCGTAAATCTTCGTAAATCTTTTCACCCGCTTCAAGCAATTCCTTCTGTTTGACATTCGTAACAGTTATCACGACATCAAACGGCGAAACATTTTTTGTCCAGATTATGCCGTCTTCGTCGTGATTTTGTTCGATCACGGAAGCCATAATTCTTTCAACGCCGATGCCGTAACTTCCCATCACGAGCGGAACGGCTTTTCCGTTCTCGTTCAAAACATCCGCACCCATTGAGTCGGAATATTTCGTGCCGAGTTTGAAAATATGTCCGATCTCCAGCGATTTTGCTGCTTCTAAAATTCCGTCATCACACTTCGGACATTTTTCGCCGGAGTTTACAGTTCGCAGATCAGCCCATTTTTCAACCGGAATATCGCGTTCTACATTAACACCGCGAAAATGAAAATCATCTTTATTTGCACCCGTCGTCATATTTTTGCGGGTTTTAAGTGATTCATCGGCAATTATAAAAATTTCCTTTCCGTTTGATTCTGCATTTTCTTTGGCGTTGACACCGCCCAAACTTCCGGCATGAGCATTTAGTAATGAAAAAATCTCCTCATCCTGCAAAGGTCTGATCTCATTTGCTCCGAGTGCGTCCTGCAGTTTTGTTTCCTGCATTTGCTGGTCGCCACGCAGAAGTGCGATGATATTTTTTTCCTCTTCTCCGATTTTTGCCGAGTAAACCAATGTTTTAATTTGCCGATCTGCTTCTGCTCCGCCTTCAAAATTTACGAGTTGTTCAATTGTGCGGACGTTCGGCGTAGGAAATATTTTAGGCGAATCTAAATTTTCTTCATCTTTAATCTCATCAATTCTGGAAGCAGCTTTTTCAATATTCGCCGCATAATCGCATTTATCACAGGTTGCGATCAAATCTTCACCCGCATCGGTCTTGACCATAAATTCCGTCGAAGCCGAACCGCCCATCGCCCCAGAAGAAGCCTCGACCAAGACAAAATCCAAACCGCACCGCGAGAAAATCCGCTTATAGGCTTCACGATGTTTTTCAAACGCCGCATCCAAACCGTTTTGGTCAATATCAAAAGAATATGAGTCCTTCATTAAAAATTGCCGCACCCGCAAAATACCGGATTTCGGACGCGGTTCGTCGCGGAATTTCGTCTGGATTTGATACCAGATTTGCGGCAGTTGTTTGTAAGACCGAAGCTCGTTTCTCGCAATCGAAGTAAAAATTTCTTCGTGCGTCATTCCCAGACAGAGATCAGCTCCTTTGCGGTCTTTAAGGCGAAACATCTCGTCGCCCATCACATCCCAACGCCCCGATTCTTCCCAAATCTCTCGCGGATTTAGTGCCGGCAGAAAAAATTCCTGTCCGCCTATGGCATCCATTTCTTCGCGTATGATCTCGTTGATTTTTTGTAAAACTCTTTGAGTCAAAGGTAAATAGGAATAAATTCCGGCAGCCAACTGACGAATCATTCCGGCACGCAAAAGAAGTTTGTGCGAAGCACTTTCGGCATCCGCAGGGTCTTGTCTTAAAGTAGGTATAAAATAATTTGACCAACGCATAATTTTAATTAAAAAGGTAAAAGTAAAAAGATAAAAAATCAACAGCAGATGTTTAAATAACAAATGACGGAACGAACCGTCATTTTAATAAAACCTGATTTTATATCAAAACGCTGTTTATGAATGATCTTTAACAATCTCGGCAACTTCGGTAAAAGATATGGGATAAAAATCTGCTGCAAAGCGATGGCGGATTTTTTTGTCTGCAAAAGTATGTCCGCCGAGAAAGATCCGAACATCTTTATTATTGACCTTTTTAAGAAAATCGGCATAATCGCGTGAAGTTCGCTCAATGTCGTTCATTAAGGTTGATGATATACAGACCATATTCGGAGAATGCTGCAAAACTTCATCGGCAATCGCATATACAGGAGTGTTTGCACCAAAATTGATTACTTCCCAACCTAAACTTTCAAAAGTCATCTGAGCAAGATACGTGGGAAGTTCGTGAAAATCTCCTTCAAATGCAAAACAGACAGCCAATTTATGACAGGGTTTACACAAAGGCACGATATTTCTCAATTTATATAACGCACAAATTATCGCTCTGGTTGCGAGATGTTCCTGAGCGATTGATAGTTTTCCTTCTAACCAAAGTTCACCGATCTTTACCATTGCCTTTGAGATAGAAGTATCAAAAATTTCAGTAACTGATTTCCCGTTTAAAAATTCATTGATGAGCATATTGGCAACTTCTTCTTCGCGTCCTGCGATCAACGAGTGAAAAAGTTCTGAATCGCAAAGTTTCTTATCTATACGCCGTCGGCTTTGAGCCGTAGTAACCGATTCATCCCCGTGTTCGAGTTTCAAACCGAGTTGTTGTTTTTGCTGAAAACGGGCAATTTCCTCTGCCCGAAAACGTCTGTGTCCGCCGCTC
Source organism: Pyrinomonadaceae bacterium (assembly GCA_041744535.1). Taxonomy (GTDB): domain Bacteria; phylum Acidobacteriota; class Blastocatellia; order Pyrinomonadales; family Pyrinomonadaceae; genus Aridibacter. Next base: position 4,122 of record JBGTKR010000086.1, on the reverse strand, counting down.
GTCCGCTCGGATTTTATCAATCCGGCTTCTTCCCAACGCTTCACCGTCGCATCACTAACCCGACATAAACGTGCTACTTCTTTTGTTGTAAGACATTTTGAGTCCATAAAAATAAATCTTTTTTGATATTACACTAATCGCACAAAACGCACAAGAGCAACAATTTACATAAATTATACTTTGATAATGCTTAACTATATCTGATTAATCTAATACTTGTTCTTGACAACTTAAGGAACAAAACTATATTCTAAATCCGCTCAAATCGCTCATTTTGCAAAGTGTGAAGATTTGAGCAAATCAGTTCGTATTTTTCTTGCGGATGCAAAAAATGAGAACTTCAAGAACGAACCGGGGCAGTTAGAACGAACAAGGGCAGTAATGCAAAAAGAGTTGTTATCGGGAAGGTAACGGCTCTTTTGCTTTATAATAAACTAATTCGGCTTATGAACAAAACCCTAATAATTCTGCAAATCGCTTCAACTTTGATAATGCTCGGTGTGATCTGGGTCATCCAACTCGTCCAATATCCATTGTTCTCGCACGTCAACGCCGAAAACTTCCCGAAATATCACGCCGCTCACACATTCTGGATAACACCCGTCGTCGCTCCGACAATGATAATCGAACTTGTTACATCAATTTTAATAGTCTTTTATCCACCAAAAAATATTGATATAAAATTGCTCTATGTCGGTTTAATCTTGACTTTAGTCGCTTGGGCTTCGACGTTTTTTATCCAAATCCCTCTGCACAACAAACTTGCAAATAGTTTCGATGCAAATGCTCATTCGGGCTTGGTAAATACAAACTGGATTCGCACAATTGCGTGGAGTCTGCGGACAGTTTTGGTTGTTTATTTTGCTTGGATTTATATTGAAGTTTAATGTTTTGTGAATAAATAGTTATTCGGGTAAAATTTGTATAAAGATTACATTCGGAGAAAATTAATGTCAGCAGTTTTAGATTTAGAAGTTGATATAACCGAAGAAAGCGGAGAAAATGGAACTTCCAAAAAAGACACTTGGATATTGCGTCTTCCAAAACAAGTCTGCGACAGAGAAGGTTTTGCCGATGGAACGCTGATTAGTTTAACAATAAAAGCGGGTGGAATTGACACAAGATTTATCAGACCCCCATCAAAAAAACTTCAGGAAATATCGAACGAATTAAAAGAGAAAAATAAAAAATTGTATGAGGAGTTAAAACGCATTGGCGACTGACGAAATCATTTACCTGACTTTTGATGAAGCCATTTGGTTGCATTTTGATTTGATGATGGATTGGAAGGAAACTCGCTACGGATTGGAGTTTCGACATTTGCTTAATTCTGCATTAGCACGTCCTAAAAATGAAGCAGCTTACACAAATGCGGACATAATCAGACAAGCCGCTTCACTTTGCTTCGGACTTATCAAAAATCATCCTTGGACAGTTGGAAACAAAAAAACTGCATCGCATTTAATGGAAATCTTTTTGAAATTGAATGGTTATGAATTAGATTGCGAAATCATTGATTCAATCGAAATGTGTTTAGCCGTTGAAGTAGATGAATGGAAAGTTGATGAGATTGAAAATTGGTTGCGAACGATAGTCAACAGAACTGGAAGAGATTAAATATGATTAACTTAAACTTATATTTTGGAATATTTTTTGCCGTTTTTATTTTTGTCATACTATTTATCATTTTCTCGCCTGTGAAGAAATCAAAAATTAGAGACGAAAAACAAATGATACGCACTTACTATATTAATAAAATATCTTGGTTGTTTTTGATTTGTCTATTTATTTATTACGCTTTTTCAATTCCTTTTGTCGGAACTTTTTATCAGTCCGACAGAGATTTACCAAGATTAAATTATGATGCTGAGCAAGTTGATGTTAAAAGTTATCTAATAGAGCATCAATCAGGTATAAGAAATTTAGAAACAGAATTGAATGAAACCAAGAAAGAACTTCGTGAACTAAAAAATCATTATAGAGAAATTTTCACTTTTTTATTTATAGGAATTACTATTTTCGGTGGAGTTCAAATTTTTGGTATAAGTAAACAGCAATGGCTAGACAAACATTTAGATAATAAAGAATAAAATGAACAAATTTTTTACAGCAGATTTAGCGGAAGTTGATCCGATCGTCAGAGAAGCGATTGATAATGAAGGGTTTTTATTGATTGTGGTGGAAAATTATTTATCCGTTTAATTTTCAAATGTTATAATCAGCAGTGAGGTTAAAGTTATGGAGATTACGATTTCAGTTCCGCCGAAAATTGAAAGTATTTTGATGCAAAAGGCGGCGGCAAAAGGACAGGATGTCAAGACATTTATTGAGTCTTTGGTTGAACATCAGGTTGTCAAACCTTCGCTGGACGAGATACTTGCACCGATGCGGAAAGACTTTGCAAAAAGCGGGATGAGCGACGACGAATTGGACGAACTTATAAAGACTGAACGACGGGCGATGCACGAAGAAAGACAAGTATTTTGCAAATGATATAACCGGATTAGAGGTGAAAAAAATGTTAATAGATACAATTGAAGTTTCAGGACTTTCGGAATCGGTTGTCAAAGCTGTCAGCGAGCGGGCAAAGGAAGTCGGCACGACGAAGGAGGAATACGTGCGGTATTTGATTGAGGAAGATATTGCCGCATCGCTCAGTATGCGTGTGCTTTTTGCTCCGGTCAGAGAACAGGTGAAAAAGAGTGGAATTTCCGACGATGAACTAGATGATTTATTGGAAGAAGCACGAGAAGAAGCGTTTCACGAAAAACAAAAGGATAAAATTTAAGTGGAAAACAAAGAAAATCGTTTCCCCGTAGTTTTCGATTGTATGATTTTTCTGCAAGGCTTGATAAAAGAAAAGGGTTTTGCGGTCAGATGTTTGGAATTATTTGAAAATAACGAGATCGAATTGTTTGTCAGCGAAGAAATTTTAGCCGAGATTGCCGATGTTTTAACCAGATCGAAATTGCAGGAAAAATTTTCACTTTTGACCGAAGAAAGAACCGACAAATTATTGGAGATTTTGCGGCAAAAAGCGGTTTTGATAAAAAATGTTCCGAATTTGTTTGATTACCCACGCGATCCGAAAGATGAAAAATACGTGAACCTCGCAGCCTTTTGCAAAGCCCGATATATTGTCAGTCGAGATAAGGATTTATTAGATTTGATGTCGGGAACTTCCGAAGAATGTAAGGAATTCAGACAAAGATTCAGACCGCTTAAAGTTGTTGAACCATTGGAATTTTTACAAATTATAGAAACATTAGAGAACGAATAAATGAACAAATTTTTTACAGCAGATTTAGCGGAAGTTGATCCGATTGTCAGAGAGGCGATTGATGATGAGGTGCGTCGGCAGGCGGACGGGTTGGAATTGATTGCGTCGGAGAATTTTGTTTCCGAAGCGGTTTTGCAGGCGATGGGTTCGGTTTTTACGAACAAATATGCCGAAGGTTATCCGAATAAGCGTTATTACGGCGGCTGCGAATTTGCGGATGTCGTCGAGCAATTGGCGATAGATCGGGCGAAGGAAATTTTCGGGGCGGAACACGCGAATGTTCAGCCGCATTCGGGTTCGCAGGCGAATACTGCCGTTTATATGTCGGCAATCGAACACGGCGACAAGATTCTCGGAATGAAATTGGAACACGGCGGGCATCTGACGCACGGGCATCCTTTGAATTTTTCGGGTTTGAGTTATGAAGTCGCGGATTACGGTGTTTCAAAAGACACCGAAACGATTGATTACGACGAACTGCAACGCATTGCCGAAGAAGAAAAACCGAAAATGATCGTTTGCGGTGCTTCGGCTTATCCGCGGATTATTGATTTTGAATGCATCGGCGAAATTGCGAGATCAATCGGTGCGGTTGTGATGGCGGACATTGCACACATCGCGGGTTTGGTTGCCGTCGGTTTGCATCCGTCGCCCGTTCCGCATTGCGAATTCGTAACGACGACGACGCATAAGACTTTGCGTGGACCTCGCGGCGGTTTGATCTTGTGCCGTGAAGAATTTGCAAAAGATGTTGACCGAAATATGTTTCCCGGAATTCAAGGCGGTCCGCTTGTTCACATAATTGCGGCAAAAGCGGTTGCCTTCGGTGAAGCGATCAACCG
>JBGTKR010000085.1:0-11963 GCA_041744535.1 Pyrinomonadaceae bacterium | reverse complement strand
ATTGATTTTATATTTAGTTGAGAGGTCGCGGAGTTTTGGGCAGAAACCCGAATGTCAATGAGGGTGCGTTCGGGAATTAACCGGCAATATCCAAAAAGCACCCTCCATAACTGTCGGGTTTCCGCCTTGAAAAACTCCGCGCGCCCTCAACTATTTAGGAAAAATAAAAATTTATAATTTTTCAATTTCCAAAAACGTCCGTGCTTCCCAGAGTTCGGGGAAGAACTTTTTGTCCAGAGTCGTCCGCAAATATCCCGCACCTGCCGAACCGCCCGTGCCGCGTTTCATTCCGAGCATACGCTCGACCATCAAAACGTGATGATAACGCCAGAGCGAAATGTTTTCATCGTGTTCGATAAGCAAATCCTGCATTATAAAAAGTTCGGAATATTTTTCGGGATGCGTCAGGATTTCGACGATTGTTTTAATTTTGCCGTCTTTGTCGCCGACCTCGAAACCGTCCGTTTTCAGTAAACTATAAAAAGCATCGCCGAGTGTCGGATTGTTAAATCTTTCGGTCAGACGCTCGTGTGCAAATTCGTCGAACTCGAAAAAATCCAGCATTTTTTCGTCCTTAGCACCCGAAACGAATTCGAGTTCGCGGAACTGCATTGATTGAAAACCGCTCGCGGGATTCAGTTTATCGCGGAATTCCAAAAACCCGATCTGTGCCATCGTTTCCAGAATGTGTATCTGCGAAACGATAACTTTTTCAATCGCATTGACGGCTTTTAAAGCGTGATTCGCCCGAAACTTGCGGTCTTCGCCCATCCAGATTATCGCGTTATCAACTTCGTGCAGAATCTGTTTGAACCACAGTTCGTAAGTTTGATGAATGACAATAAAAAGAAGTTCATCGTGACTTGTCGGTTCGGATAAAGTTTCCTGTAACTTAATCAGTTCGGGAACTTTCAGGTATTCGTTATAGGAAAGTTTTGGATTTTCGCCGTATTCGGTCATATTTTAATTTGCCGCACAAAATTTTATACAAATATCTTCATTGATTAGCTCTTTACTGTCAATCCGTCCGAAAATTTTAAGATGTTTTGCGGATTTTCGGCTTAAATTTGCATAAAATCAAAAAAAACCTTGACACAGAGCAAAATTTTAGGTAAATTTTCGGACAATCTGTCAATAAAACATTACAACAGAAAATAAAAAATCCCAAAAATCTTGCAGTTTAAGATAAACACTTGTTCGGAAATGAGTTTTAATACATTTCTTTTATCTGCGTTTCGTGAAGTCTGATTCGTCAGACTCGTTAGCGGAGCGTGGATTTTTTATTTTTCGGCTGAAATTGATTAGCTGAAAACTTTCTTATTGAATTTTGCTTGAAGAAAATTCAAAAAATTAAATTCACTGAAGTTTGTAGGAGGAATTACAAAAAAATTATGAATAAAGAATTAGGTAAGGTTAAATGGTTTAACAACGCAAAAGGTTACGGTTTTATCGAGCAGGATGGCGAACAGGACATCTTCGTGCATTATAGTGCGATCAGCGGCGACGGTTATAAAACCTTGATTCAAGGGCAGGAAGTCCAGTTTGAAGTTACGACCGGTCCGAAAGGTCCGCAGGCGGAAAACGTGATGAAGGTCTAAAAGCGAAAATTAAATTAAAGAAACAAAAAAAAACGGTTCTGATATTCAGAGCCGTTTTTTTTTGTTTCTTTAATTTAATTGGTCTTCGGTCTTTGGTTTTCGGTTTTTGGTAAGATTATTTGTATTTAAAAATAATTAATTGCAAGATAAAACCAACAAAAAACCAAAGACCGAAGACCAAAAGCCAAAGACCAAATGATTTAGAAAACTTAATAAATTTCTTCACCTTTGGCTTTTAATTTTCTACGCCAGAGTTCGCGGAGCGAATTGTAGCGTGCCATTACATTATTTAATTTAAAACGGGTTGCAAATGACAGATCCCTGTTTCCGTTGATGCGGTTGATTCGTGCTTCGAGGCTGGCACGTTCTCTCTGCGGAGCGATCTTTCTGCCGCCGTTAAAATAAATATCAAAGTCAATTTTCAAACGCCGTATGGATTCGTCGAGCTGTTCGATCTGTTCTTCGATTTCGAGTATTTTGTCTTGTTTTGTTTGGTCCCGATGCGATAAGCTGTTTTTTATTACTGATGCCATAATTGTTTTGTGTGAGAGATGCGGAGTTTTCGGACGGATTTTTTGTCCCTGTTAATAATAAATGTGCAAATCATTAATTCTTCCGATTTTTTGAAATTCGGTTAAAATAAAATCTATGGAAAAACCCCAAGAAAAAAATCCGCCGGAAATTCTGCGGCTTCTGCCTTCGATAGATACGCTTTTAAAAAGCGAAGTTTCCAAACAAATTTCCGAAGAAGCCGGAGCAGAACATCTGACAAATCTGGCAAGAACCGTAACGGATTCACTTCGGCGTGAAATTCAGGACGAAATTAAAAATGAAAACAACTCAAATTATTCGCGTGAAAATTTACTGGACAAAGCGGAATTGAAACTAAAAGATGCTTGGCAGGCGGAGAAAAATAAAGGTCTGCAAAAAGTCATTAACGCCGGCGGTGTCATAATCCACACGAATTTGGGACGCTCGACGCTTTCCGAAGCGGCACGAAAAGCGATGCTCGACGCTTCCGGCTACTGCAATCTCGAATACGATATCGAAACCGGAAAACGCGGAAAACGCGGGGCGAGAGCCGAACAACTTTTAGCAGAATTGACGGGAGCGGAAGCGGCTTTGATCGTCAATAATTGTGCGGCGGCGTGCGTTTTGGTTTTGTCAACTTTGTGCAAAGGCGGCGAAGCGATAATTTCGCGTGGCGAACTGGTCGAGATCGGCGGCGATTTTCGCGTTCCCGATGTAATGATCGAGTCCGGTGCGGATTTGGTCGAGGTCGGCACGACGAATAAAACCCGTGCTTCGGATTATGAAAATGCCATCACGGAAAACACCCGTTTGATTACAAAAGTTCATCCGTCAAATTATCGAATCATCGGTTTCACATCAACGCCGAATGTTGCGGAACTGGCGGAAGTTGCAAGGCGAAATAATATTTTGCTTTACGAAGACGCGGGTTCGGGAGCGATGTTCGATATGTCGGAATACGGTTTAACGGATGAGCCGATAATTCCCGATTCGATCAAAGCGGGTGCGGATGTCGTAACCTTCAGCGGCGACAAACTTTTAGGCGGAATCCAATCGGGTTTGATCGTCGGACGCGAAAAAGTAATCGAAAAGTTACGAAGAAATCCGCTTTACCGGGCATTGCGTGTCAGCAAAATAGTGTATGCGGTTTTAGATAAAACGCTTGAAGAATTTCGCAGAGAAACCGCAACAGAAAATTTACCGACTTTAAGAATGCTTTCGATGACAATTGATGAATTAGAAAAAAGAACGCGAATATTTGCTCGAAAGTTGAGCGAAGTATTAAGTGTTGAAGCAGATTTGGACTTTGAAATTGCGAAGGGAAAATCAGTTATCGGCGGCGGTTCTGCTCCGGCTATTCATCCGCAAACAACTCTGCTTGTGTTAAAACACAAAACTTTATCCGCTGCTCAATTGGAAAAAAAACTTCGGCATTCTAAGCCACCCGTCGTAACAAGGATTGAAGAAAACAAAGTTTTGATAGACTTGCGGACGGTCTTGGAAATTGAAGAAGTGGAATTGCTGGAAGTTTTAAGTTCGATAAATTAGGTTCTGCCACAGGGAACACAGAGCTTTTTGAGAATATTTGTTTTTAGAATAAGGTTTGTTTTGTTAAAATCATTCCGGTTAAATTAAGGAATTTGTAATTATGACTCTAACAATAGAAATTGATTTGCCTAAGCAAAAAACGCTTGAAGAAATTGCTAAAGATAAAGGAAAAAATGTCAGCGAGGTTGTTTCGGAATTGATTGATGATTTTTTGCGGAATCAAGCCAAACACCAAAAGGTTGAAGAACTCACAAATAAAGATTTGATGAGTTTGTCGGAAAGTTCCTTTGCCGAATGGGACAACGAGGAAGACGCAATTTATGACGATCTATAAAAAATGGGAAATAATTTTAGTTCCTTTTCCTTTTACCGATTTTTCGTCAACAAAACACCGTCCCGCATTAGTAGTTTCTCCCGATTCTTATAATCAAAACAGAGATTTAGTGATCGCGTATATCACAAGTCAATTAAGTCTTTCAGCAAGATTGGGGGATTACAAACTGCAAAAATGGAAGGAAGCAAGTCTGCCGAAACCTTCGATAGTCAGAATGAAGTTTGCGACAATCGAGAAAAGTATTGTTATCAAAAAAATCGGCGAACTCGAAAAGGCAGATTATGAAAAAGTAGAGGAAAACATAATAAATTTCTTCAAATCTTAAAATTCTCCGTGTCCTCCGTGTCTCTGTGGTGAAAAAAATCATTTCCGATAAAATTCGACTCCATCCGCAAATTCAACGCCGATCTTTCCTTGCATTTCGGCATAATCGAGATGTGCTACGGCTTCGGAAATTGCCAAGAATCTATGAACATTTTTATTAATTGCATCGGGAAAAAGTCTTCGGGCGACATCCCACGCGGTGATTCCGTCTTTTGAAACTAAACTTATAACTTTCTTTTGGCGTTCTTCAATCAAGCGGATATAACGATTAAAAATTTCCTCATAATCCGTGATCGGTTCGCCGTGTCCGCCGTGGACGAGAGTTGGCGAGAATTTACGGATTTTGGCAAGGCTGACCAGATATTCGGCGAGCGATTTGAAGCGTTTTTCTGGGTTTACGGGGTCGGGCGAAACTATCGGATTCGGCGTGATTCTTTTTAAAACGCAGTCGCCGGCGATGATCGTGCGGTTGGCTTCGCGGATGAATGAACAACTGCCGGGCGTGTGTCCGGGCGTGTGCAGAACTTTTAACATTCCGCTTTCAAATTCCAATTCCTGTTCGTCGCGGAGTTCGGTAAATTCCGTTTCGGCAAGCGAATCCGTCAGCAGACTTATTTTCTCGTAAGTTACTTGCAATTCCTCAAAAACAACTTTCGGAACGCCCGCTTTTGTCATTAAGTTTTTGTGATTTTCCTGCGAAAGTCTGCCGAAAAGATGTCCGGTTTCCCAGCCGTGAATAAAAATTTCCGCATTGTTTGCTTCGTCGCGGACTTGTTTGGCTAAACCGCAATGGTCTTCGTGGGCGTGAGTTAGAACGATGCGGCGTATGTCCTTCATTTGCACACCGTTTTGCTTTAATTTTTTTCGCAAAGCGGCGGACGCTTCGGCAGTTTTCGGTCCGACATCAATCAATGTCAGCGGGTCTTCCTTGAGGAGATAAATGTTCACATCGCCGACGTAAAAAGGAGTCGGGATCGAAATTGGAATGATGTTCATAATTTTTTTTGTTACAAATAAATAAAGCAAAATGTATTGTAATTGTTTTGAAGGAAAATTTCCTGCAAAGTCGCAAAGGAAGAAATAAGTAAGAAAAGAAATTCAATGTGAAAGTTTGTAATAAAGTGTAAAATAACCTCAAGCGAATGAAATCGAAAATCGAAAATCGAAAATCGAAAATCGTAATCGTTGGTGCGGGACCGGCGGGGACGAGTTTGGCGATTCGTCTGGCAAAGCAGGATTTTAGGGTAACTTTAATTGAACGCGAAAAATTTCCGCGTCATAAACTTTGCGGTGAATTTGTTTCACCCGAATGTCTGGAGCATTTTCGGGAATTGGATGTTTTGGATGAAATATTAGGTCGCGGCGGCGACCGGATTTCGGAAACGATCTTTTATGCGGAGAACGGCAAAAGCGTTTCGATTCCGAGCGAATGGTTTAACGGGAATCGAAACGGTGCTTTGGGATTGAGTCGGGCGGAGATGGATTTTCGGCTGATGGAAAAGGCGAGGGAATCGGGCGTTTCGGTTCTGGAAGAATGTTCGGTGAGCGAACTTATTTTTGATGGTGAAAAAGTTTGCGGTGTGAAATTCAGAAATTCACAGAAGCAAGTAGATGAGATATTTGCGGATTTAGTTATTGATGCGACGGGGCGGACTAAGGTTTTGGCAAAATTGGCGGAAAGGCAGATTTCAGATTTCAGATTTCAGATTTCAAATGAAGAAAAGAATATAAATCGAGAAGAATTGAAAAATAAAGGCAAAAGGCAAAAAGCAAAAGGTAAAAGGCAAACATCGGAAGAAGAAAGCATAAAGAACAAAGGACGAAGGATAACAAAAATCCAAAATCCAAAATCTAAAATCCAAAATCAACTGGTTGGTTTTAAGGCTCATTTGAAAAATGTTCATTTGGAAAAAGGTGTCTGCGAGATATATTTTTTTCGCGGCGGTTACGGCGGTTTAAGTTATGTCGAGGATGGCGTGGCGAATCATTGTTTTTTGATAAAGGCGGAAATCGTTAGGGAGTTTAAGGGCGATGTTGAACGAATTTTGAGCGAAGTTATTTTTCAAAATGCGCGGGCGAAGAAAACTTTGAAGAATGCGGAGAATTTATTTGAGTGGCTGGCGGTTTCGGTGGACGGGTTTGGCGTTAAGGATTTGAATCCGGCGGAAAATCTTTTATCCGTCGGCGATGCGGCGGCATTTATTGATCCTTTTACGGGAAGCGGAATGCTGATGGCGTTTGAAAGTGCGGAGATTTTGGCGGAGGTTATTGCGGCAAATGTCGGTTCATTTGCAGAAACCGCAGAGGAATATAAACGCCTGCACGCTTTAAAATTTAAGCAAAGACTGCGTGTTTGTGCGGTTATGCGGCGTTTGGCGTTTACTCCGAAGTTTGCCGGATTTGCGGTTTCGGCTTTGAGTTCGAGCAGGAATGCAAGAGAATTTTTAGCACGTTCAACGCGGCAAACCGAAACAAAAAAAATATCAAAAGCGTAAGAAAATTACAAAAAAGTTACAATTTTACTTGCTTAAAATGATTGTTGCGATTAAAATTCTCTAGCTATCAAATCTATATAAGTAATTTTGTTAGATAAATTTTAAAATACATTGCAGATCAAGTTCGGAAACTTTACCCTGATTTTCGATTTTTTATAAGTGCAATTTACTAACCGAATCTCAGAATAAAAAATTTCTAAAAAAGCTAAGGAGTAAAAAACTAATGAAAGCGTTTTCCAAGCGATTTTCTACTGTTGTTGAAAAGATTTTGTTGTTGACAATGGTTATGGTAATTAGTGTAAGTGCGGCATTTGCTCAGGCACAGGCAAGCACGGCAGACCTGATCGGCACGGTCATTGACCAAGCCGGTGCAGTCGTGCCGGGAGCAACCGTCACGGCACGAAGCAGTTCAACCGGAATCACCCGCACGGTAGTTGCAAATGACGAAGGTGCATTTTCGATAATCGGTATTCCGCCCGGACTTTATGAAGTTTCAGCCGAAGCGGCGACCTTCAAAAAAGCGGTTATCGCCGATGTCAGGCTAACCGTCGGACAGCGGTTTGAATTAAAAATTCCGTTGGAAATCGGTGGAGCGGATGCGGTTGTCAATGTTGATATTAATAATGTTCAACTGGTTGAAACGACGAGTTCGACGATCTCGAACACGATTGATCAGCAGCGGATTGACAATCTGCCGATCAATGAAAGAAGTGCAACCGGTTTTGCTCTGACGATCTCAACCGTCGGACGCGATAATGGTCGCCCGATTGGTCCCGCACCGACATCGGGTTTAAACATCGGCGGACAACGCGGACGTTCAACGCTCGTGCAGGTTGACGGGGCTGATTTTACCGATAATTCGATCAACGCCGCCCGCACGACGGTTTCGCAGGAAGCCGTTCAGGAATATCAGGTAGCGACAAATTCTTATGCTCCCGAATTCGGACGGGCAACGGGCGGCATTGTCAACGTCGTTACGAAACGCGGAACAAATGATTACAGCGGAAATATTTTCGGATTTATCCGCGATAAATCCTTTCAGGCAAGAAATGCTTTTTCTCCGATTGATGATGCTGATTTCCGAAGACTGCAATACGGCGGAACTTTCGGCGGTCCGATAGTTCGGGACAAAACATTTTTCTTTGCTTCGTTTGAACGCCGCGACAGGGATGAATCGGGATTTTTTACAAGCAATGTTGCTCAAGGTTTGGGTGCATCGGCAAGCATTCCGGTTATTCCGGGACTGAATCCTTTAGCCAGAACTTTTACTAGTTTGACACCGCAGCAAGCCGCTTTTGTAAACGGTTTGATCTCGCAGGGCGTTCCGTTACTATCAAATGCTAATCCGGCAATCAGAGCCCAGGGCGGACAACTGATTTGTGCGGCAAGAGCTTACGCATTTTTTGCATCGAGCGGCGGAACGACGGCTTTGACCGGAACGAATCCGCTTTTCAGTCCGAATGACGGAAGCGTTTGTCCGGCGATCAGTCCGATCCTTCCGACGACGGCAAATGTCGGCGGACGTTTTCTGCTTTCGGGAACTCCCGTTCCCGTCGGCACAACCGGAACGAGCGGATTACCTATCGCTTTCCGTCCGCTTAACGATTTGCAGAGAGTTTTCCCCGTAACCGAAGATACGAATTTCTTTTCGATTCGCGGCGATCATAATTTTAACGATAATAATCAATTTACCGTGCGTTTCGGTTACAATACTTTTGATCTGACCGGAATTCAGGTCGAATCGCAAAATCAATCTTTGGGACAAAATGATTTTTCCCGCACGGGAATTCAGGAATTGACCGATTATTCATTTACCGCCGGATTAAACACGGTGATAAATTTCAGTTGGACGAATGAATTCAAATTCAACTTCGGACAACGCGATACAACTTTCAAATCACAGAATGGAGAAGCGGTTGCATTTAACATTTCGGGAACGGCGTTTATCGGGCGTGAACTTTTCTCGCCGGTTGACCGGACGGAAAGACGTTTTCAATTTGCCGATAATCTCAACTATATTCGCGGCAACCATATTTTTAAATTCGGCGGCGACATAAATTTTGTTTCAATTCCATCCGCAGTTTTTGAATTGAACTTTGCCGGATTGTTTAATTTCGGTCCTTTTGCAGCCGGAAACTTGAATGCGGCTTTTGGTCAATTGGGAGCTCCCGATTTTACTCCGGTTCAATCCTATGGACTCGGCTTGCCTTCGACCTTTATTCAAGGTTTCGGCAATCCGGTCAGCCAACTCAAAAACAGACCGTTGGCTTTCTTTGCCCAAGATACGTGGAAAATCAGACCTAATTTAACCTTGAATTACGGTATCCGTTATGATGTCGAATTTACCGATACGATTGCTCCGATCGGCATCACCGATCCGCTTTCGGGACTTGCTCTTTCGGCGGCGGATGTTTTAGCCGCACAGGATGCTGTCAATGTTCAGCAGGGTTTCCCGCGTGATAAAAATAATTTTGCTCCGCGTTTCGGCTTTGCCTACGACATCAACAGCGACGGCAAAACGGTGATTCGCGGTGCGGCGGGCTTGTTCTATGACCATCCGTTGCTGGCGGCGGCGTTTAACTCCGACATTGCGGACGCGGCACAACAGCAGCAATCGGTTCTGACGGCGGGAAGTCCTGCTCTGACTTCGCTTCTGAACGCATCTCAGGTATTTCAGGGAACGGTTTGTAATGCGGCAACAACTAATCCGGTCTGTCCTCCGGGTTTTAATACTCCGGGTTTAGCTCCGAGTGCCGAATATCAATTCGGCAGACAGCGTTTTAATGACCAGACCTACACGGGTTTCGGTGCGGTTTTGCCGTTCACGCTTCCGGTCAGTCAGGATTTTGAATATGCTTACGCTTTTCAGGCTAATCTTGCTATTGAACGTCAATTGACCAAAAATATGGCGATTACGGCTCAGTATATTCACGTCGGAGCAAGACATCTGCCGCATCCGTCGGATTTGAATAACCCGAACACCACTTTGCAAATTCAGAATTATGTTCGATGCTTTGGAGCTTTACCGACTTCGACTCAACAGGTTTCCACGGTAAGTCCAACGGCTTGTAATGCAAACGGGGATACATTTATAAATGTAATTCCGGGAATTATTTCGGTAAACAGCAGAACCGGAGAAGGTGTTATTGCTCCGGCGGTGGCTAATTTCTTTCGTCCGAATTCTCCGAACTATTTTCTGGCACAAGCATTATCAGGCGGAGCGGTAACTCCGGCGGTGCTGAATGCAGCTTTGGCGGGATCAAATACACTCAGAACACCCGGTATTATTTCACCATTCGGTGCGGTCAATGCTCAGGTTTCGGATGGTAATTCAAATTATAATGCGTTGAATATTGAACTCAAACGCAGGTTTGCCAACAATTTTACATTTTTGGCTTCCTATACGTTGTCGCATTCGATTGACCAATCATCCGATTTGCAGACACTTCTGCTTCCGCAAGACCCGGATCGGCTCGATCTGGAAACATCGAATTCGTTGTTTGACCAAAGACACCGTTTCGTTTTCAGCGGTGTTTTGATGTCGCCGACGAATTGGCGAAACGGTGATTCGACCTTTAAGAAAATCTTTGCAAACTTTGTAGTTGCACCGATTATCGAAATTTCTTCGGGTCGTCCGTTTAACATTATAACTAATCAAGACACGAACAACGATCAATCATCGCAAACCGATAGACCGAGCGTTCAGCCGGACGGGACTTTATGTGTTCCCGGTGCGGTTGGATGTGTTACGCCCTTGATTACAAACGGTCAATTTTCAATCGGAAATCTGGGACGTAATATGGGATTGACTCATTCATATGCGACGTTTGATCTGCGGATCGCACGTTCATTCATATTCAGTGAACGCTACAGACTCGAACTAATTGCCGAAGGATTTAATCTCTTCAATCGCTTTAACGAAGCATCGGCATCGCCGTTCATCAACGATGTCAATGCTTTTGGAGAGCGTGCCGGCAACGGTGCTTATTTCAGCCGTCCGACTGCCGCGTTTGATTCGAGAAACTTCCAGTTCGGTGCGAAATTTAATTTCTGATAAGCTGGAAATTATCATTTTTACTCGGCTGAACGGCTTTTAAGCTGTTCAGCCTTTTTTTAGGCAGAAACCCGAATGTAAATGAGGGTGCTTTTTTAGGCAGAAACCCGAATGTAAATGAGGGTGCTGTTTATCCACAAGCAATCCGATACTTCAATCAACACCCTCCATAACTGTCGGGTTTCAGCCTTTTTGTATGATATAGTTTGCAAAATGAATTATGTCGCCGACAAAATTTTGATGGTTCGCCCCGCTAAATTCGGCTACAATCCGCAAACTGCCGAGAGTAATGCGTTTCAAGTTGAAGTTGATTTGAGCGATGAAGAAATTCAGGCAAATGCTGTTTGGGAATTTGACTTGATGGTAGAAAAATTAAGAGAAAACGGCATTGATGTTTTGGTTTGCGAAGATTCGATAAACCCTTACACGCCCGATGCGGTTTTTCCGAACAATTGGTTTTCAACTCACACAAACAGCACGCTTTGTTTATATCCGATGGAAGCCGAAGCCCGACGTTTTGAGCGAAGTCCGCAGATAATTAATGAGCTAAAAACAAATTTTACCGTTACGAAAATTCTGGATTTTACCGAATATGAAGATCAAAATAAATTCTTGGAAGGCACGGGAAGTCTTGTTTTAGATGACGAACACAAAATCGCTTATGCCTGCATTTCTTCGCGGACCAATGAAGATGTTTTGGAAAATTGGGCGGAAGCAACGGGTTTTGAGGTTTTTAAATTCCGAAGTGTTGACGAAAACGGCAAAGCGATTTACCACACGAATGTAATGATGTGTCTGGGCGATAATTTTGCCGTTGCTTGTCTGGAAAGTATTGCGGACAAAAACGAGAGAAGACGATTCCGCGAAAAACTGCATCAGACGGGAAAGGAGATAATCGAAATTTCCTTTGAGCAGATGAACAATTTTGCGGGAAATATGCTGCTTCTGCAAAATGATAAGGGCGAAAAAATTCTCGTAATGAGCAAAACCGCTTTTGATTCTTTGAATAAAAAGCAGATCGAAAAACTCGAATCATACGCAAAACTTTTGTCATTTGACATAGAAATAATCGAAAAATG
>JBGTKR010000084.1:0-8829 GCA_041744535.1 Pyrinomonadaceae bacterium | reverse complement strand
GCACAATTGGTATATACAACAGTATCAAATTGTGCCGAAATCGTGGTTGTGCCGTAACCTACTCCGAAAGCTGTACCGGAAGATGAATTGATAGTTGCAACCGCCGTATCGGAAGAAGAATAAATTACACCGCCCGCAGCATTCGGAGGTGTTAAACTGCCAAAGCAGTCAATCAAAACTTCCATTGCCGTGAAAGATGTCGTTCCGCCGATTGTTCCCGTTACCAGACCGGGACTTAAAAAAGAACTGTAAAATGAAAACGGACAACACGCTCCGCAAGCGGAAGTGCTGCTCATACCTTCCGCCAAATTAGCCTGTTCTATTCTTCCGATCAGAGAATTGTTGCCGCCGCCGTGCAGACTCCAGCGAACTTTACCTTCCATCAGATCAGCGGGGAGAACGTTTCCGTTAATATCAGGCATTTGTTCATCTCTGATTTTTCGCAGATCAAAGGCTATTGTTTGATTTGCTTTTAATTTTTTTACGCCTAACAGATACTCACCGCCTTCGTAAGCTATGTAAGTAAAATATTCCTTCGGACTATCGGAAACATTTTGAATATAAACGATCGGTTCGGATTCATTCTCTAAAGAAAACGGATAAATCCCGACACTGCTGTGCGATTTGGCATCCTTGAACGGAACTCTGAACACATTATTTCCGTCTTGGCTTATGCTGACTGCCGAAGCTGTAACTTGTCCGGCTTCGCCCGTGTGTTCAAAATGTAGTCCCGAACTTTTTATATTTTTCAGATTCAAAGAATCTAAGCCGGGAATTTTAATTTCTCTGACCTCTCCGGCATTTAGTCTGGTCGCAGGTAATTCGATCTTTTTGGATTTATCTGCTTCTTCATATGAAAAAACACCTTTCACTAAAACTCTGTTTGTTCCGATATTCCTAACCACAATTCCCTGTTCCAATTTTTGACCGTTGATTTTGCCGAATCTTAAACCAACGCCGGATTGTGTTTTTGACTTGGATTTTTTACCGTCCACAAATTCGATCACGTCCGAATAGCCGCGTTGCGGTTTTGACAAAATCCCGCGAGCCAACACCCGCCTTTCGCTCCATTATGACTAATTGAGATTCCACCGGATGATCTTATGTTGGCTGCGTTTTTACCCGTGATTTCTTCAGGACTCAATACAACCGTCTGATGCGGAGAAAGATTGACTGTTTTCGGAGTGTTTTGATCGGGAACGATCCCGACTGTTTCGATAGCTGCGATAATCGGATCGGCAGTTGTATTGGAAACAACAATATTCATTTTCGGATTGTTTTGGTTTGTCCACCAAATTCCTTCTAATTTATTAGATGCAAAAAGTTTTGGTTCAGAGAGTTCTTCATCGAACATCAAACTCCTGTTTTTATCGGAGATTTGAACAACACCGCCCATCTCCAGTTTCTTACCTTGATATGTTACCTCGATGCTTCCTTGATTAAAATTCCGTGACGGCAGAATATCTCTCAAATTGAATTTTCCGACTTCATTAGAATTTAAGACCAGCGATTCTAATGCAAAATCTTCTCCCGCTAGATTATAAAATTTTATATTGACAGGCATCGGGTTTGGACCCTGATTGCTAATCATCAACATCGAATCAAAGTTTTCGTTGACACGATAATAACTTGCTGAAAGTGTGTGCGACTCTTGAAATTGTTTTTTCCAGAGTTCATTTTTGGTTAGCGGCAAGTTTAGTATTGGATCGTTAAATATTTTTCGGGTTTTAGGCAACTCTCCATAGGTTATAGATTCAATTGATCTGACCTTTTTTTCTTTTTTGACTTCAGCTTTTGCAGTCGAGAAGTTATAGACAAAAAATAAGCTGACTGATAAACAGACAGCAACTGGGACAAATAAACGGATAACTTTGAAATTAAATAAAAACCGACGCGATTGCAGCATTTGAGCCTCCTTAAAACTTTATGGGAGAGAAGGATAATTTTCTCTCATTAAGAAAACTAAATTGTAAAGGCATACGTGGGCATCTCTTACAACTTATCAAGCGTATTATTGTTCTACGCTTATCAACATACCTTGTCAAGTTTTTTTGCTAAAAACATATTTATTTTACAAGGTGTTTAACCATAGAGATTTTTGTGCCGTCGTCAACCTGCTCGAATTTTACATCATCCATTAAGGTTTTCATCAGTTTCAAACCCCAGCCGCGTCTGCCTGTGTCGGGAGTTATCTCTTTTATTTGCTTATCTTTAAAACGTAAACCGCGGTTGGAAATCGTAATCAGAATTTTGTCGTCTTTGACCTCGAATTTTTGATAGATTTTACGGTCGGGACTGTGAGAATGTTCGTTGGCATTTATGAAGGCTTCGACCAAAGCGGTTTTTATTTGATTGATCGCTTTCGGTGCAAATGAATGCCGGCGGGCGATCTCTTCGACGGCGTGAGCGGCAATTAGTTCGGTATCTTCGCCCATCGGAACAACCATTTCGTATTCGTTAGGATTCGATTGAATATTAATTACATTTTCCGCATCAAGATATTTTGCCAATAATTCAATCTGTTTGCGGCTTGAACCGATTGCATTTCTTGAACGCAAAATTTCGATTGCTTCGTCTTCAAAACCTTCGGGCGAGATCAGCCATAAGCGATAATTTTCAAACCCGCACATAATCGCCACCATTTCCAGACGATCACACCAAAATTTTGCTAAATCGGCTTCGGCTTCGAGTTTTGAATCAATTTCCGCCGCGATCCAGACAATTTCATCTTCATCTTTGTAGCTTGCCGCTTCAAAACCGAGTGCCACCGCCGAGCGTTCCTTTTCGGTCAATTTGCTGATCGGTGAATAAAGCGAAACCGTGTTTGCCGTATAAACAATCTGCGGCAGATGCGTTTTTTCCGCTTCTTTTTTTACGGCTTCGAGGATGCTTTCGGAATCATTTCCCTTGTGCAGTTCTTTGTAAATATTGTAATACAGCAGAGAAATCGGAATTTCCTGACAATCAAAAACCGAAAGCAACTCCCGCAAACCGATTGCCGATTGGCGGCGATAAAATTTCGCCATAATTTCGGGAGCTTTTTTGAGATATTCCGTCAAAGATTCGCCGACGGTCAAGGCACGCGGACTTGCCAGAATCTCGAGCCGAAAACGCATCTCGATATAATCGGTCAAAATCTCGTTTTTCTTTGCCGCTCCGACCAGATTTGAAGTCAATTGAATGATCTCGTTAGCGTTGAGAAGCCGCATCGCCCGATAAAATTCCGTCTTTTCAAGAGCAATATGTTTTCCCCAAGATTCAACCGGAACTTTTTCCTTTTCAACCGTCAGAGCATCAAATATAAGTCCCGTTATCTGTTTTTGAATTTCTATATTCGGCGTTATTTCGTTAAAAATAGAATCGTAAAAACCCTTTATTCTTCCGCCGAAAAGTTCTTCCGCATAAATCTGTTCGACCTTTTGAAATGTGTTCAAATCGAATTCTTTTTCGTCCGCCGCCGCCAAAATTAATTTGATAAGTGCCGTGTTTCCATTAAATTGCAGGGCGATCAAATCTCTGGTTTGGTCATTAATTTTTATATTTTTCTGAGCCGCAAGATTTTCTATTAATGATCCGGCATCGCTGAATGAAAGCAGTTTGATTTCCAAGATTTCAGCTTCGTTTAATTTCGTATTTCCCGTCTGCATCGCCGGAAAAACAAAACGCCTTTTGCCCGCAAAGACAAACGGCGAATCAAGCCGGCTGAAAATTTCCTTTAGTTCTTCGATCAAATTCGCATCGCCCGAAAGTAGTTCGACGGCTTCTAAATTATCGAACATAACAAAAGTTTCCGCGTTGTGATGCCCGGCTCGCAGGGCGGCACTAAAAGCGGTCTGCACGAAGGCGTTTTCGTTATTGAGTCTGCTTTCACGCGAACAAGCCGTAACCAGACGGTCAATCCAATGCCCGTCGGACGGAATCGCAAGTTCGGCAAGTTCGCAAATATCCGGGGCGGAATCCAGAATTTTCGTATCGTTTCGCCGAAAAGCAACCGTTTGTCTGATAAAGGTCTGCAAAAATCGGACGGCTGAATTTTTAACCGTTTTATCGCTTTGCTTAAAACTAAAATAAACCGGAATTATTTCGTTCTGCTCATTAAAAAGCTGGTCGTAAGTTTGTTTTAATAATTCGGTCAAACCGTTTCCGGGAGTTGATAAACACAGCAAAGTGTTAGATTCATTCAAGGCTTTAGCGTGCCGCAAAAGCGAATCTTTTTCTTCAGTTCTGCCGATAAAATTTTCCGGTTTTACGGTTGATAAAATTTGTTTTTGTTCAGTTTTTTCCATTCGCGGGCGGTTAAATTTTCACTTAAATTATAAATTATTCGATATCTATTTTTTCATAAACCTGAACATTATTTCTGCCTTTGTCTTTGGCAGCGAAAAGTGCTTTATCAGCCGCTAAGATCAAATCTTCGGGCGAGTTTAATTCTAAAGACGCACTCGCAATGCCGATGCTGATCGTAACCCGGCGGTTTGGAAATTCGGTTTCTTCGACATTTTTCCTGATCCGCTCGGCAATCATCAAAGCCTCGTCGGTATTCGTTTGCGGCAGTAAAATTGAAAATTCCTCTCCGCCGTATCTTGCCGCCACGTCCGCTCCACGCAGGGTTTCCTTTAACGTATGACCGACGAGTTTTAAGGCTTTGTCGCCTTCGGGATGCGAATATGTGTCATTGTATGATTTGAAATTATCAACGTCAATCATCATAAAACTCATCGGAAAACCGTGCCGGTTCGAGCGTTTAAGTTCCTCCGATAAACGTGCTTCAAGATAGCGTCGGTTTAAAAGTCCGGTCAAAGGATCGGTTACGGAAAGCTGTTCAAACTCGCCGGCACGGTTTTTCAGATTTGCCCGATCAATTGACATGGCAATCTGCGGTGCGATTGAGTTTAGAAGCTGCAGATCGAAATCGTCGTAAATTCCGCCGTCAATTTTGTCGGTCAAATTCAAAACACCGATCTTTTTGCCGGCGATCATAATCGGAAAACAAATAAAAGATTCCGTTTTGTATTTCCAATCCGTTGGTGCGGGCGAAAGTCCGATCTGCGAAATGTTCGGAACGGCTAAGGCGTTTCCGCTTTTCCAGACCCGCTCGATAATTCGCTCGCCGAAGTTTTCGGATTTACCGTTTTTGATAATATCGGCTTTTAATCCGACGGCTGATTTGACCGTTAATTTATTTTTATTTTCGTCATAAACAAACAATGAACCGCGTTCCGCCTGCAGAAGTTCGGCGGTAGTCTGCATCAGACGCGACCAGAAATCTTCCGTATCAATCATTTTCAGGCTTTCGTTAAATTTATGCAGAGCGATTCCGAGCCACGAGCGATGCGAAAGTTCTTCTCTTAAACGCAGTATTTCGAGTTCGGGAGCAATCGTTTGACAGAATTTTGAAATTTGGTGATTTATTTTTTCATCTTCGAGTTTATCGCCCAAGATCAAACCACTCTGAATTCTGCCGCCGACGGTTATCGGAAAAAGTCTGATAATCTGCTGATCGCCTTCTTTCTCCGTTTTTTTCCGCTCACGAAGTTCTATCGAAGAATTTTCCCTGACGGCTTTGAGCAGTCTTTTATCATCGCTTGCCATATTTATCTGAATTTTTTGTTTTTCCAGATCACCTGTCGCCAAAATGGTTTCAAGCCGATTTTCATTGTTTTCCAGCCAAGCCATCGAAGAAATTCCGTAACGGTCTTTTAGGAATTGCAGGATCGAAAGACAGGCTTGCTTATAAGTTAAATCCAGCAGCGAACTAAAAAGCGAACGCCATTCGTTGACTTCTTTTAATTCGGCGGATTGGTTATTGAAAATTTCTGCATTCAGCTCATTTTGTTTTAATGTTATTGTTTCAACCGTTTTTAAAATGATTTGTTTTTCGGATTCGGTTTGGATACTTGCAGGCGAATCGGTTTTAGAAAAATCATCCTGATTCAGTTCGTTTAAAAGTTTTTTCTCATTACCGGAAAGATTCGTCAAACGCTTTGCCAAATCCTCTATGTTTCGGGATGAACTTGTCATCAGAATATTTTCAAAAAATTTACTCGGCGGAAATTTACTCCAATCGCCGGAGATCGCTCTTTCGGTTGCCTTGCGGTAATCAATGGACTTTGTAAATGCTCTGCCGGTTATGGCAACGAGTTTTTTACCTTCCGAAACTTCAAGCGGAACGGCGACGCATTCCAAACCCGCGTGGCATTTGTATTTCAGAGCCTTTCCTTCTTTCATTGTGTTGGTAAAAACACTCCCGCAAAATTTTTCACACTTCCGGGCAAATTCTTCGGAAGCCGTCAGATTTTGACAGATCGAATTATTGTTCGAGGCGTGAACGTAAGACAAACCTTCGTCTTCAAGCAAAATTATTGCAAGTCCCTGGCGGTTGGCTAGTTCGTCCTGAACTTCCTGCCAACGGGTTTTATTTTCGGGGTTTTTATTCATCAACAACGAACTTCGCCGCACGACCTCGGCTACAGGCACCATTTTCTCTGTATAATTATTTCCACTCACTATGCTAAATACTATTAATCAGGTTCGATTTTCAATTTAAACTGGAAATTAATATCCGTAATGAGATTCGACTTTATATTATGGCATAGAAGTTGTTCTGTAATCTATTTATGCGGAAAGAGTGAATTATTTTTAAACAGAATCCTTTTCCGTATATTTCAAGGAGATTATTATGAGTAATAAATTAGAAGGAAAAAAAGTAGCAATTTTAGCAACCGACGGTTTTGAACAATCGGAATTATTTAAACCTAAGGAAGCAGTCGAGAATGAGGGAGCAACCGCCCACGTTATTTCGCTTAAAGCAGGTGAAATAAAAGGCTGGGATAAAGACGATTGGGGCAAGAGCATCAAGGTTGATGTCAAACTCGAAGATGCCGAGGCGGAAGATTATAACGCATTGATCTTACCGGGCGGAGTTATAAATCCCGATCAACTGCGGACGGATGAAAATGTTTTGAAGTTTGTCAAAGCATTCTTTGAGCAGAAAAAGCCGGTAGCGGCAATTTGCCACGCACCGTGGACTTTGATAAACGCAGAAGTTGTCGAAGGTCGGGAAATGACTTCGTATCACACGATCAGAAAAGACCTTGAAAATGCAGGGGCAAAATGGACGGACAGCGAAGTCGTCGTAGATAACGGTCTGGTAACGAGCCGTAATCCCGATGATCTTCCGGCGTTTTGCGACAAGCTGATCGAAGAAATTCGTGAAGGCAAACACGACGGACAAGGTTTATCCGCACAGGCGTAAATTAATTTATAAAGGACGATTCCGAAACTAAATTTTGGAATCGTCCTTTTGTTTGCTTTTGATACGTCTGTGTTTTGAAGTGTTTCATAAATTGAAAATTACAAATCAAATAATCCAGCATTTATCGGTCTTCTGTATTGGCACGAACATTGCAGTAAAATATATTAGAAGCAAATAGCTTTTTATATCTGTAAGGAGGATTAGTAAAAATTATGACAAATGATAATGTTATTTCAACACTTAACAATTTAATTGAAACCTGTAAGGATGGACAAGAGGGATTTAAAGATGCCGCCGAAGGTATCGAAAACTCCGAAATGAAGACGTTGTTCTATGATTTATCACAACAACGCTCTCAATTTGCAGGCGAACTTCAACAGGAAGTAAGAAGCCTTGGCGGAGACCCGGAAGATGCAGGAAGCGTTTCCGGTAGTATTCATCGAGGTTGGATCAATATCAAATCGGCTGTAACGGGACGGGACGAAACTGCAATTTTGAATGAATGTGAACGCGGTGAGGATTCGGCGATCAAGGCTTATAAAGAAGCACTCGAAAATGACCTGCCGGCTAATATTTCGCAAATCGTTACAAAACAGTATGAAGCAGTTCAAACTGCTCACGATAAAGTCAAAGCATTACGCGACCAATCTAGAGCGGCATCGAACTAAATAAGTAAGCAGAGGGCAGTTGCAGTAAGCAGTAAAGATTTCAAGATATTTTGGAGTTTTATAAACGAAAAAGGAAAGCTAATTTTAGCTTTCCTTTTTTTATTAACTGCCTACTGCGACTGCTATCCGCCTGCTGTTTTCAGATGCCGAGAACATCAATCAATTCCTGAACCGCACCGGCGGATTTTTGCAGAGCGGCACGTTCATCATTTGTTAATGAAATTTCGATGATTTGCTCGACTCCGTTTTTACCGAGTTTAGCCGGAACCCCGACAAACAGATCGTTGATTCCGTATTCGCCTTCGAGATAGACCGCACACGGCAGGATTTTCTTTTTGTCCTTCAAAATAGCTTCCGCCATTTCCACCGCACCCAAACTCGGAGCATAATATGCCGAACCCGTTTTCAACAATCCGACAATTTCCGCACCGCCGTTGGCAGTTCTGTCAACAATCGCTTTTATTTCGTCTTCGGATAATAATTCCGTAACGGGAATTCCGGCACAGGTCGAATAACGCGGCAAAGGCACCATCGTGTCGCCGTGTCCGCCGAGCACGAACGCCGTAACGTCTTCAACCGAAACGTCGAGGGCTTCCGCCAAAAAGCAGCGCATACGAGCAGAATCGAGAACGCCCGCCATTCCCATCACACGGTTTTTCGGAAATCCCGAACGTTTGTAAGCAACTTGCGTCATCGCGTCCAAGGGATTAGAAACGACGATAATAAAAGAATTTGGCGAATATTTTGCGACTTCATCCGTCACTTTTCCAACGATATCGGCGTTTGTCTTCAATAGATCGTCGCGGCTCATTCCGGGCTTTCGCGGAAGTCCGGCGGTGATAATCACGATGTCCGAATCTTTTGTTTCTTCGTAAGACTTCGCGCCGACGAGTTTTACATCAAAAC
>JBGTKR010000083.1:0-2075 GCA_041744535.1 Pyrinomonadaceae bacterium | reverse complement strand
TAAACGGGCGATATAAAAGTATCAGAAATCCGGCAAGCAGATTCTGCATAACGTCTTTAAATGCAAAACCGAGTGCAACCGAACCGATGCCGAGTCCGGCGATCAGATCGCCTGCATTTACGCCCGGAAAAATCACGGTTGAAGCAACGAATAAACCGATGATAATGATTATGATATAGCCGATTCTCGCCAGAAGCGATCCCAACATATCGTCGAGATGTGCTTTGCCCGCCGTTGATCTGATGATCTTTCTTGCAAAATAAGCGATTGCTAAAAATATGAGAAAAACAACCACACCGACCCCGATCAAAGGTAATTGTTCAAAGAAACCTCTAATCATATCAAAAATAGTCTTCGACACGGCTTGCCCTGCTTCTAAGGCTTTATCAGCACTATTGGCATTTTCGGCGGTGTTTCCGTTTGTGTTTGAATTCTGAAAGAAAAAGAAAAGTAAAAATGTCTGAAACAAAATAAAAGTCTCCCTGAAATTTATGTGTAAAAGAAAGTTATAATATATTTATTTCGACAAAATTCAAGTTTCGGATTCGTCTTCGCGGTCTCCGGCAATCGTGTTTTCGGCTTCGACAATGTGTTTTTCCTGTTCCATTTCGCGGGACAAAAAGTAGTTCAAAGTGGTTCGGATAACGGCGATGGCGGCGAGTTTTCCGATCTGATCCCAAGACGGTGCAATGGCTGTCGAGAGAATGTCGGCGGCAAGTTGAAATTCCAAAGCTAGTACCAGATACCTTGCTAACGAGAGCCGAACTTGCGTAAATCCGTCGGAATCTTCCGAACGCAGAGTTTTGAAAACTTCATAGATCGCACAGATTATCCCGATTGAAATAATCACCGCTCCCGTCGTTTCGATAAAAAGGCGAAGCCACGAAACGAGGTTGATTATCAACGGTTCAAACAAGGTTTCACTCGGCGGACTGACTACGCCGTTTACGGCTTCCTGCAGAAACAAAATGATTGCGAGTGCTGAATTCATCATTAAAATTGAATTATCTCAAAAAAATGTTATTTTTATATTGCTACATTTTGTAAATTAAATCACCTTTTCGACAAGTTTTCCGTGAAAATAAAATCAATCGAACTAATTGAGATACAAATGCCGCTCGTGCATTTTTTTGAAACGAGTTTCGGCAGAACTTATGAACGCCGAATAATTCTTGCCCGCGTTGAAGATACGGAAGGAAACGAGGGCTGGGGCGAATGCACGGCGGGCGAGATTCCTTCGTATTCGGAAGAATGGACGGATGCTTGTTGGGAAACGCTTGAAAAAATTCTTGCTCCGATGGTTATCGGAAAAGAGTTTGAAAACGCTTCGGATGTTTGGAACTTAATGAAAAAAGTTCGCGGCAATCGGATGTCAAAGGCGACGATTGAAACTGCCGTGTGGGATTTGGAAGCGAAGAAATTAAATATGCCGCTTTGGAAACATTTGGGCGGAACACAAAAGGAAATCGCTTGCGGAGTTTCAATCGGTATCCAAGATTCCGTCGAGCAATTAATTGAAAAAATCCAAACCGAATTGGACGCGGGTTACAGACGAATCAAAATAAAAATTGCTCCGCATTGGGATTTTGACGTGATAAAAAAAGTTCGTGAAACTTTCGGCGATATTCTTTTAATGGGCGATGCGAATTCGGCTTATAGTTTGGACGATATTGAACTTTTCAAAAGAATGGACGAATTTGACCTGATGATGTTTGAACAGCCTTTATCGCACGACGATATTTTTGACCACGCGAAATTGCAAGCGGAAATCAAAACGCCCGTTTGTTTAGACGAATCAATAAAATCTCCCGCGGACGCACGCCAAGCAATCGAAATGAAAGCGTGTAAAATAATCAACGTAAAACTCGGACGAGTCGGCGGACATTTTCAAGCAAAACAAGTCGAAGAACTTTGCCGCAATGCTGAAATCCCCATCTGGTGCGGCGGAATGCTCGAAGCGGGAATCGGACGCTCGCACAATATCGCAATGTCAACTCTCGCCGGTTTCATTCTTCCAGGCGATGTTTCCGCAAGCAAAAGATATTGGCACGAAGATATAATCGAACCCGAAATTT
>JBGTKR010000082.1:0-18141 GCA_041744535.1 Pyrinomonadaceae bacterium | reverse complement strand
GCGATAAATGCGACACTTACAGCGTCGGAGAACCTTTTCTAACTTAACGTCGGGTAAGCCAAAGGCTCAACCCGACGCTATCGAAAATTTCGCTTTCAGCGAATAGAAAGGAGTTTTCAAACAGCTTCTAAGATTTCAAGGAGAAATGATTTTGCTCGAATTTCGTTCAAATTTAGAAAATAGTCAGACCGATTCCGCCGTTTACAAAAACTTTGCGGCAGCAAAAACCGAACCCGGAAAAGACCGCGAAATAAGAGTCGTCCGCATCGCTCACGCAAGTTTAACGCCCGCCTTGCGTGGACGTGAACGGGCAATTGCACGAACATTTTCGAATGTTGATATGCAGGTCATCACGCCGCCAAATTGGTATGAATCGGGTGTTAATGTGGAAACCGTTGATGACGAGTTTTTCCCCGTCATCAGAGCGAAAACTTTTCTTTCAAAGCACATACAGCTTTTTGCTTACGATCCACGCCCGATCATCAGGGCTTTTCGCAAACATAAACCGCACATTATTGATATGGATCACGAACCATACAGCATTCCGTGTGCGGAAATCATAACCTTGCGAAACCTTTTTGCTCCGCAGGCAAAGATCGTTATGCAGACGGCACAGAATATTTTAAAGAACTATCCGCCGCCGTTTTCTTTTTTGGAAAAAAGAGCCTTAAAACAAGTTTCCGCCGCGTATATGTGCAGCGAAACCGTCCGCGAAGTTATAGAAACAAACCATTTTACAAAACCGACCGTGCTTGCTCCTTTCGGGATAGATTCCGAATTGTTCCATCCAAAACAAAAAAAGCCGAAAGCCCAAGACGAGCCTTTAACCATCGGTTATGTCGGGCGTTTGATGCCGGCGAAAGGTCTGCTCGTTTTGATCGAAGCACTTGCAAAAATCAAGTCGGAAAACTGGCGGTTTCTGGTCGTTGGTGACGGTGAACGAAAAGCTGTAATGCAGGAAAAACTTGCCGAACACGGGTTGCTTGAACGCACCGAATTCATCGGTGCGATTCCGTATCACGAAACGCCTGAGTATTTTCATAAAATGGATGTTTTGATCGTGCCGACGCGGACGACAAAGAAGATACGCGAGCAGTTCGGGCGAGTTATTATCGAGGCGATGGCGTGCGAAGTTCCGGTGATCGGTTCGAGTTGCGGGGCGATTCCCGAAGTTATTGCGGACGCGGGCTTAATCTTTCCCGAAAGCGATACGGATGCACTTGCCGTTCAGATCGGGCGAATTATCAAAGATGAAGGTTTAAGACAAAAATTAGCCGTCGCGGGCGGAAAAAGAGTTTTGGAAAATTACACCTGGGAATATGCCGCAGAGCAAATCTATTCGGCGTATCTAAAGGTTTTGGATAAAAAGGAAGGTTTTTATGATAGATAAAAGATATTCGGAATCGAATTTACAAACTTATAAATTCAGAAACACATTTGACATTGATTTTACCTCGGTAAAAACAAATTTGTATCTTGGTCTGGCGATTTTCGCCGTGTTTATTGCCGGAATCGGAATTCCTCTGACAAGAGAATTTACACTTTTTGTTCTGGATGAGAATAGTCTGGTCGAAGTTCTGACTTTTGCGGCATTTTTAGCCGGCGGCGGAATCGGACTTAAACATTCTTTCAATCTGTTAAAGAACAAAGAACCTTTGTATTTAATAGGCTTTTACCTGATCTTTTCGCTGGCGTTAATTGCCATCGGTATGGAAGAAATTTCGTGGGGACAGCAATTTTTGGGATTTGATACACCCGAATCATTTCGTAATTTGAACGAACAGGGTGAAACGACGATTCATAACATAAAAGGGATGAGCGGAAACAGCGAATATTTACGTTTGTTTTATGGAATCGGCGGAGTAATCGGTGTTTTTCTAATGCGTTACAAGAGATTTCGACAGATCGCCGCACCGATGTTCCTTTTACCGTGGTTTGGTTTGATGATCGGACATTCGCTGGTTGATGCTTTTAACGACATTGTTCCGATTCAAAAACACTTTGACGCATTGATCAGCGAACTTGCGGAACTTGTCGAATTGCTGATAGCTGTTTCAGCAGCAATTTATGTTGGATTTAATGCTAAAAAATATTTGATGAGATCGAAATACCCGAACTAAAAAAATCCGTGTGTAAAGCACAGCCACGCAAAGAATCCTGCAGAATAATGTATAGGAAATAAAGTATATGGAAAAATCTACATTCAAATTACCGGTTTCGCCAAAAACCATTGCGATTTTTCTATTCGCATTTGTGATGTTTTTGGTCTTGGCAAATTTAGTCGGACAGTATTACAAGGATATTTATGCCGATAACGAAATTTTATCAAAAATAATCGTCAAATTCGATCTTGATCTTGAAAGAAACAATGTGCCGACGTGGTATCAATCCTCGACACTTCTTTTGAGTTCGTTCCTGCTCACGGTTATCGCACTTCTCAGGTTTAACGAAGAAGACAAAGATTATAAATTCTGGGGATTTCTCGCGGCAATATTTTTATATCTTTCTCTGGATGAAGCGGTTTCGATACACGAACAATTAACGATGCCGCTTCGCACAACATTTGATCTCGGCGGAATATTTTATTTGAGCTGGGTAATTCCGGCAGTATTATTTTTGGGCATATTGTTTTTAGTCCTTTATAAATTTCTGCAAAGATTACCTGTTCGGACGCGGTTTCTGATGATTGCGGCGGGAATAATATATGTTTCGGGTGCAGTCGGAATTGAAATGATCGGAGGTCAATATTTGGATGCAGCAAATGATCTGCCGACGCGGATTCTTGATTTTAGATATGTCTTGATTACGACATTTGAAGAATTTCTGGAAATGTTTGGAATCATTGTGTTTATCTACACACTTTTAACCGAGATAGTGCCGTCTGAAGCTGTCGTAAAAGCAGCAGAGCCGGCAAGAAATATTAAGGGTTTTGGAGGAACAGTTGCTTTAAGCAAATAAAACTTAAAAAAAATGAGAAAAAATACATTAGAAAATATGTCGTTTGGACCTGTTTATCAGTTCTTAGAGAAGGTTCATCACAGACTCTTTCTTGCTCCTTTCGGATACGGCAAACCGCTTCCGAAGGAAGAGCTTGATAAAGGGTATGAAACGGGAGTTTGGAGTTTTCTAAATTCTTTGGACGAACTCGCAAATTATATGGTTGTCGTCGGCTATATCCGGCATTTTTCAAAAATGTCGGATGATTCACCGAAAATTCTTGATCTGGGCTGCGGAATTGGAAATGTTACGAAATTACTGGAAGATTTTTCCAAAGGAAAATATACCGGTCTGGATATTTCGGACACAGCGGTAATGCAGGCACAGGAAAGAAACTTTGAGAATGCCGAGTTTTATGCCGGTGCGTTTGAAGATTGGGAAACAGAAGAAAAATTCGATTTTATAATTTCCACCGGAGCGATTCATTATGCAGAAAATCCTCTGTTGATTTTGCAAAAGTATTCAAAAAACTTAAAAGAAAACGGAAAATTTGTCATTTCTCTCTGGCGTTACGGACAAAACAAGGCGATCTGGCGAAAAATAGAAAAACATTTTGAAGTTGTTGATTCAACGGTTGTAAAAAATCATAAAGGCATAGTTTGGGATATTAAAGTTTTACGGTAATCAACAGAGGTTTTATATATGACAAATAGTTGGCAGTTAATAAATAATGAAGAAGCAAGCCGGATATGGAATAAAAATCTTGCTCGTTTTGAAGATTGCTCTCCTTTTCAAACCTATGAATGGGGACAATATCAAAAGGCTCTGGGCTGGGATGCACTCTATTGTGCATATTATGACAAGGACGGAAGAATCACGGCGATGGCTCAGGTTTTGCTTAAAAAGTTTTTTCTGAAAACCGGATTTGTCTGGGTGCAGGGCGGTCCGGTCGGAGAGTTTGAGGTTTTGGATGAAAGTCTGCCGAAAATGATTATGGACGCTGCCGGTCTTAAACGCCTGTATCTGCGGTTTCGGTCCGACCGCAAGAGAAGCACGCGGGACACGCTCTTTCTGGAACACAAAAGATGGTCGAGATCGCTTTTCCGAATGGGGTCAAGTTTTAGTATGGAACTTGATCTGACGGGTGAACCCGAAGATATTGACAAGAATTTCAAGAGCAGCTGGCGGCGACAGTTGAACCTTTCCAAAAGAAACGATCTGGTTGTCAAACAAATAATTAACCCGGATATAACGGAACTTCACCGGGCTTACGCCGAAATGGAGGCGACTAAAAATCTGCCGGAATTATTTTCTAAGGAAAAACTGGAAAACCTCTTTCAACGCGTCCGTCCGAATCTGATAATTTTTCGCTGTGAAGATACGGACGGAAACCTTTTGTCATTCAGAGGAAGTTTATTTATCGGACACCGGGCGGTTGAATATATGGGAGTTACCAACGACCGGGGACGGGAATTGAGAGCATCTTTTCCCTTAGAACGCGAAATTCTCCGGCACTGCCGCGAAAAAGGCATCAGTAAATATGATCTGGGCGGGATAGACCCGTGGGAAAATCCCGGCTGCCACAGATTCAAAAGAGGAACGGGAGCAACAGAACTCGAATATCTCGGCGAATGGGATTGGGCAAGTTCGACCTGGCTCCGGTGGGTTGGCAATCTGGCAATTCAAAAAAGGCAAACTTCAAAAACACCAAGCTCAAAACCTAAAAAAGAAAGGTCTTTCAAGGAATTCTACGGTTCGGCAAATCGGCTGATCCGCGGTATTGCCAATAATTTTTTGAGCAAATTATAACTCAGATTACGCATTTTGAAAAAATACTGATGAACCGGAACGCGGACACTTTTGTCCGCGTGTTGTATCGGCAAAGGATTATCAGCCAGAAAATCCTGAAATTGTCGGTAACGGATTTTTGTTATTTTGTCTAAGTTTCTCCGAATGTTTGCCATCTGTTATATTCGGTTGCGGACAGAAGTGTCCGCGTTCCTTCTACATCGGCAACCGGGATTTTTTGTTTAAAAATCTGCTGTTCCCGAACCTTAAAATGATTTGGTTTCAATCCCACCCGGGAATATGGAAATTCCGGCAATACCTGCCAATATTCTGGAAGAACATTCCGATTAAATCTTATATATAGATACGTTGTCCGCTTTGAGGTCATAGATTATGAAAGAAAGCAATTCTTTAGCTTTGAAGACTCCGAATTTTAGTCTGCGTGATATGGCAGGCGTGATTTTCCGTAAAAAGTGGTTGATATTAATCACACTTTTAACTGCGGGAATCGCGGCGACAATTTTTGCAACGCTTACACCGGAAATGTATCAATCGGAGATGAAAATACTTGTCCGTAATATGCGGGTTGATTCCCCTTTAACAGCGGGTGATGAATCCGTTTCGGAGTTGATCGAAGTTTCACAGGCTGAGATAAGTTCCGAGATCGAACTTCTAAAAAGCCGTGATCTGCTTGCAAAAGTTGTAAACGATCTGAAATTGGCAGTGCCTGAAGAACCGGGGAAAGCAATAACCGAAGCGGATGTAGAACGGGCAATTGTAAAACTTGGCGAAGACCTTAATATTTCGATAGCTAAAAAATCGAACATCATCGAAATCGCTTATGCTTCAAAATCACCGGAAAAGTCTGCCGCGGTGCTGAAACTTTTATCGGAACTCTATCTGGATAAGCATCTAAAACTGCACCGCCCGCCCGGCACTTATGAATTTTTCAAAGAGCAAGCCGATCAATACGAGCAAGACCTGCGAACTTCGGAAAATAGTCTTTCAAACTTTCAACAGAAACAAAATGTTGTCGCCATAAAAGAGCAGAAGGAATTAACTTTCAGCCGGCTTATTGACACTCGTGCGAAATTAAAAGACCTGAACGGAACGATCAATGAATCGGCGAAAAAGATCGCTGCTCTCGAAGAACAATTAAATAAAACCGAAAGCCGTATCAAGACGCAAAACCGTGTGATACCGAATCAATTCTCCGCCGAGCGTCTCAACACGATGCTGGTCGAACTGCGTAATAAGAAAATCGAACTGCTCGCAAAATTCCGTTCCGATGACCGCATTGTTCAGGAGGTTGACGAACAGATAAAAAACACCAGCGAGGCATTAAACAAAGCGACGAAAACAACTTCTTCCGAAGAATCATTTGATGTAAATCCCCTGCGGCAATCATTGGAAAGTGATCTGGCAAAGGCACAGGTCGAACAATCGGGACAGATCGCTCTTAAACAAAATTTAAGTGAACAGGTCAATAAATATGAAGCGGAAATATCGCAACTTGAAAGAGTTACACCTGTTCACGAAAACCTTTCAAGACAGGTTAAACAAAATGAACAATCCTATCATCTCTATGCTAAAAAACAGGAAGAATCCCGCATAAATGATGCTCTTGATAAACAGAAAATATCGAATGTTTCGATTGCCGAAGAGCCGTTTGTTCCCGTAAGTCCGAATAAAGGAAGTGAACTTTTAGCAGTCGTGATGGGACTCGGATTTGGAATACTTGTCTGCATCGGCAGTGTTTTCACGTCAGAATTGACGCGGGACACATTTATAACGCCGCGGGAACTTGAGGAATACACGGGTTTTCCGGTGCTTGCGACGATTCCGAAACAAACCGTTTCAGAGAGGCACGAAATTATAAAAAATCAAGGTTTGGCGGAAAATTTAGACACAGCTCTGCTAAATTTGAATTCAAACGAAACGGAAGAACCGGATGATTATCAAGAATAGGAAATAATTCGAATCTGATATTTATCAAATAAATTTTCACTATGAAGTCTTATATACAACTATTTTTAGCAAGCCTGAAGGCAAAAAGCACGACCGCAGGAAAAAGTTCGGTTGTCGTCATTTTTACATCAACCGAACCGAAGGAAGGAGTCAGCTACGTAGTTAATTCATTTGCAATGGAACTGGCTCAAAGAACACGGCAGAGAGTATTGGTTGCCGATGCGGAAGACTTACAAAAAGCGGATATTTTCAACCTGAGTAAGGCGGCTGAATACTGTCAGCAAATTGATCTTCCAAACCTGTTTTTAATGCTCTCTGATGATGATGATGAATTTCCAAATTATATCGGATCGGGAGAGCAATTGCAGATCGGAACTGAAGACACGAAATTAGAGCGTGGGTTAAAGAATCTGCAAACTTTGCGGTTAGCTTTTGATTTTATATTGGTTGATTGCTCGGCTTTAAGCGATTCGGGAGATGCGGCACTGCTCGCACCTTCGGCAAACGGCGTTATCTTAGTCGTCGAAGCAAACCGCATACGCCGCGAACAGGTCAGAAATTCCCTGAAAACGATCGGGATGGTCAACGGAAATTTTCTCGGATGCGTGATGAATAAGCGTCGTTATCCGATTCCGAACTGGCTTTATCACAGAATGTAAAAAAAATATGAAGTATCAAAATCTATTAATAATTATTTTTTCGGTAATACTTTGCGGAGTTTCTGCAAATGGACAAGTTACTGAGCCGGCAAAAACAACGGAAAAGATAGAAAAACCTACGGATGCACCGAAACTCAAGGAGTTTGACAGCCGACGCTATAAATTAAATCCGGGCGATGTTTTGGAGGTTATCTATCGCTATACACCTGAATTTAACCGCACCGTAACGATTCACCCGGATGGATATATCGTGTTAGAGATCGTCGGCGAAATAGAGGTCAGCGGCTTCACCTTGGAGCAAACCCGTCAGAAAATCATAACAAAAGCCGGCGAGCGGTTAAAAGACCCGGAAATCACGCTTTTATTGAAAGAATTTCAAAAACCCTATTACATCGTTTCGGGCGAAGTTTTGAGTCCGGGAAAATTTGAAATGAACGAAGATATAACCGCTCTTCAAGCGGTGATGATGGCGGGCGGTTTAAAGGAATCGGGAAAGATTTCAAAAGTAGTCGTTTTTCGCAAGTTGAACAAGGAATTTGCCGAAGTAAAAATACTGGATTTGAAGGGTATAAGAAAAACGGACGATCTGGAAAAAGATCTGAATCTGGAATCCGGCGACATAATTTTTGTTCCGCGTAATACATTCAGCAAGTTTGAAAAATACATAAAGCTTACAAGCATCGGCTCGATACTTAATCCGATTATTCGTTAAAAAGACAAATAAATATGATCTCAAGAGAAGGACAACTTTCAGTATTATTTTTGAAAACGGCAGATATATTTTTGCTGGCTTCGGCACTTGCGTTGAGCGTTGCACTTTACTATTCATCGGAGGTCAATACACTTGAGTTTCTCTCAACCCGGATCAAGTTAAGCAATGCGGTATTGGGCGGTCTGATGCTGATAATCTGGCACGTTTGTTTTAATCTGAAAGGGCTTTATTTATCTTACCGCCTGAGCAATGCGGGCGAGATATTGCGGAGCGTTACAAAAGTTGTCAGCCTATGCACGATGATTCTGCTTGTTGCCGCTCAGATAAACCCCTGGCGAACGATCAATCTTTGGACGCTTTCGGGATTTTTTATTTTCAGCATTTTATTTATCGGCGGTTACAGAACAGTTGTATTTTATGTATCAAAGCGTTTTAGAAAACGCGGTATCAACACAAAATCGCTAGTCGTTTTGGGCGGCGGCAAACGAAGCGAACATTTTATAAGAAGCATCCAGCGTAAGAAGGAACTGGGTTTTAAGGTTTTGGGTTATTTGGATAGTGATCCTTTATTCAGTTACAGCGAAATTAACGGTCGTCCGTATTTAGGAAAATTTGAGGATTTGAAAAAGATCATTGATACCGAAGTCGTTGATGAAGTTGTCATCGCTCTGCCGATAAAATCTCAATACACACGGATCAAAACCGCCATCGAAGAACTCGAAGAACAAGGCGTTACCATTCATATTTTGTCGGACTTTTTCCCGCATCAATTAGCAAAAATAGAGCCGAGGGAATTTCACGGATTTCCCTTAATGTCGCTTCACAGTGCTCCGACGTTTCATTGGCGAACGGAATTAAAACGCTTGATTGATATTATGACCTCTTTTACTTTACTGATTTTGCTGCTGCCGCTTTTTATAGCCATAGCAATTTTGATAAAACTTGATTCAAAAGGGGCGGTTTTATTTTCTCAAGAGAGAATGGGATACAGCAAACGGCGTTTTAAAATGGTCAAATTCCGCACGATGGTCAATGATGCCGAAGCTAAGTTGAAGGAGATTGAGCATTTAAATGAAAAAGACGGAGCGATATTCAAGATAAAAAATGACCCGCGAATCACACGCATCGGTAAATACTTACGAAAATTCAGTCTTGATGAATTACCGCAATTGTTGAATGTTCTGCTCGGTGATATGAGTCTGGTCGGACCGCGTCCGCTTTCGATTCGTGATGCACTCGGTTTGGAAGAATCCTGGCAAAAAAGACGTTTCAGCATACGTCCCGGAATGACCTGTCTCTGGCAGATTTCAGGCAGAAGCAATTTGTCGTTTGAAGAATGGATGGAACTTGACCTTGAATACATAGATACATGGTCGCTTTATCTCGATTGGTGGATTCTGCTCAAAACCATACCCGCAGTGGTAACGGCTAAAGGAGCTGTTTAAGTTAAATAATAAAAAGTGAAAAAAAACGTAAAACTCGTATTTTCAACCAATATTCTATTCCTCGCATTCAGCGTTGCAACAAGCCTTTTGAGTGCTTGGGCATTGGGGGCGGAAGGACGCGGTGAACTTGTCGTAATTACAATGTGGTTATTTGTATTTACGCTTTTCGGCACGCTCGGTCTTCCGTATGCCCACCGCTACTGGGCGGCGAAAAATCCCGAATGGAACTCTGAAATTTTCTCAAATACGATTGTTTATACTTTAGCGGCAAGTTTTCTGATATTCGCCGTCGGCTGGTTGGCGGTTCCGAATTTAATAAGCGAACAAAAACCTGAAGTTATCTGGATGACACAGCTTTTTTTGCTTAATGTTCCGGTAATTTTATTGAACGAATTGTTACGCGGACAACTCGAAGGTGCAAAACTTTTCGGTTGGTTAGGGATTGCAAGAATTGGATTTATCGGCACACAGGCGATCAGTTACATCGTTTTGTATTCGCTTGGTTCGCTGACATTAATTAATGCTTTAATAATTATAGTTTTTTCACAGATTTTAACGGCAGTTTTAATGTTTTCCGGTGTTTGGGTCAAACTTCGTCCGAAGTGGCGTTTGAATTTGAAGATTTTCGGAAAGGAAATACACTACGGGATTCGCAGTTATTTCGGCATTGTTACGGAATTTGCCGTCTGGCGGCTCGATCAAATAATGCTGACGGCACTTGCTTCAAGCACGATTATCGGACTTTATGCCGTTGCCGTCGCAATTGCTGAGATTTCCGCAACTCTGGCTTCCTCGATCTCCGATTCCTTAATGCCCGAAGTTGCCGGTTCAAAAGATAAAAAACAGGCACTTCTGCTTTTAGCCAGATCGCTGCGTGTAACTTTTTACGCCCAAATGTCCGCGTTAATTCCATTTTGGATCGCCGCACCGTATTTACTGCAATATGTTTTCGGTGAAGAATTCGTCGCCGCAACAATGGCTTTAAGGCTTTTATTTATCGGTTCGATAATTTGGAGTGCGGGTTTAATTCTAATCAGCGGTTTGAACGGCTTCGGCAATCCCGGATTAAGCACGGTTGCCAGAGTCGCTTCGGCTGTAACGACGGTAATTACTTTGCTTTTAATTTTGCCGATCTGGGGAATGGTCGGAGCAGCGGTTTCTTCGATCTTGGGATACAGTGTGATGTTCGTCATCGCTCTGATCTGTGTTTTGCGGACTCAAAATATAAGTTTCCGGGAGTTCCTGCGACCGAGAAAAGATGATATTTCATTCGGACAAATAATTTCGGCGATTAAATTTCCGGTTGCTCAACCGACAAAAACGAGTTTGTAGAAATGCTTAATAACAACAATAAAAATAACCATCGAACACGCGGAAATATTTCGATCATTTGGATCGGCTTGACGCAGTTTTTTGCTGTTATCGGTTCTTGGGCAATTGTTTCAGGCGGGAATTTTTTGCGTATGTTTTCGCTCGGCTCGATCACTTTGGCTTTGATAATCCCTCTAATGATCAGTCTTGAAGCAGGTTTGATCGGAATGATTATCTTTGAACCATTCCGGGGAGTTTTGCGAAGGGTTCAATATTTGATCGTCGGATATTCAGAAAATGAACCGATCCATTTAATAACTCCGATCGTAACTTGTTTCGCCATATTGCTTGTTCTATCAAAAGAAAAGTTGCGGATGTTCAACGCCACACCGCTGTCCGGGGTGTTTACGGTTTTGGTGTTTATTTGTATCCTGCAGATATTTAATCCTTTGCAGGGAGGTCTGCATATCGGTTTGGTCGGAGCTTTATTTTACCTTATTCCGATGGCTTGGTTTTATTTCGGGCAGACGGCTAAACCCGAATTATTCCCGAAAATCCTCAAATTAGTGGTTTTACTCGGAATCATCACATCGCTCTACGGCGTTTATCAGATGACTGTTGGTTATCCGGCTTTTGAACTTTACTGGCTGAATAATACGGATGCCTACGAATCCATTAATGTTTATAACGTCAAACGGGCATTGGCTACATACAGCAACGCGGAAGAATGGGGACGTTATGTTTTGCTCGGAAGTTTAGCGGCTTTTGGTTTTGCGTCAATGAAATCTGAAGGAAATAAGCGTCTGTTTTGGTTTATCGGCGGTGTAACTTTATGCGGGATGCTTGCATTAACAGGTCAGCGAAGTTCTATTTTCGGGCTTTTTCTGGGGCTGGCAATTTTGTTTGTAACCGGAGCAAAAACGGCTGCCAACGGCTTTGCCAGAATTGTCCTCCTGAGCCTTCCTTTTATGTTGTTTTACACCTTCTCACACACCTTGAGTCAAGATGAGATATACGATCTGGATGAATCCCGCGGAGTCAGCATAATGGTTTCACATACAGCCAAAGGCACGATTGACCCGACGAGCGAAGGAAGTCTGGATGCACGTTTCAAAACCTGGAATCAAGTTGTAACAGAAACATTACCGGGCAATCCGCTTGGATCGGGACTCGGAGCAAAAACGATCGCCGCCGGTCGGGACAGACCGGAAACCAGAGGAGCGGTTGATAATTATTTTCTAACGCTGGCACTTTCAGCGGGAGTTCCCGCCTTGATTCTGCTCTTGTGGATTCTACTGAAAAGTTTCGGTTACTGCATAAAATTATGGGGTGAAAGCGAATCGGATTCGGACGATTTTGTGTTGGCAAGAATCGCAATGGCTTTGCTTTCTTCTTTTATCTTAAACAATTTTTTCGGAACATCATTCGTGATCTATTCAGTTGCACCTTTGGGCTGGTATTTACTCGGTTGGATAAACCAAAGGGCAGTTGTAAAAAAAGAATTTAATTAAATTCAGCGACATCAATCGTGTAATTAAAGAATTTGTAAAAATAAGTTATACCGATACAACTTACCCAACGATTTGCTTCTTTATTCAAGTTCAAACATCCAATTAGTTCAGTTATTGAATTCTGTATTTCAAGATACCTCTCAGTCAAACAATTTCAAAGTTGCAAAAGAAAAGTTTAACAGCGGGTTGAACTAACGTATGAAAGAAAATATAGTCAAGTGTAATTATTTCTAAAGTTACTGCTAAGGATTCAAAAGACCAAAAGCCGACTGTTGAAATCAAATTTATATTTAACGAAAATATTTTTAACCGCGGCGTTACTAAAGCAGTCCGACAATCTGATGAAAGAACTTCCCAAAAATTTTGATACATTTACCAAAAATCTGCTTAAAGAAACAGAAACCGTCGAAGGTTATTTATCGCCGGTTGAAATTCGTTTTTTGGCGTTGCTGGCGGCAGTGCCGACGGCAAACGGCGAAATTTTGGAGATCGGAAGTTTTAAGGGAAAATCAACCGTTATTTTGGCAAAATCCGCCGCTTTGACCGATAATGCAGTCGTTCACGCCGTTGATCCGATGATCGCACCTTCGGAAACCGATCCTGATTTGCATGGAGATAAGTCTTCTTTTCCCGATTTTCAAAAAAACATCGAAAAATGCGGAGTTGCTGATAAAATCGAATTTCACCAGAAATTTTCCTATGAATTGGCAAAAACTTGGGACAAACCGCTAAGATTTTTGTGGATTGACGGCGACCACACATATAAAGGAACAAAACTCGATTTTGACGGTTTCGCGGAACATCTGGAAGACGGAGCAATCGTTGCGATTCACGATGTTCTGCACGAATTCGAGGGCGGAATCCGTGTTTTTATGGAAGACATTTTGCTCTCGCCGAATTTCGGTGCGTGCGGATTTGTCGGCTCGATTGCATGGTCGCAGTTTCATAAGGACAAACAAAAGGCTTGGGAAAACCGCGGGGAAAAATTAAAACTTTACAGCCGCTTGAGCAGACTTATTCCGTATGTCGTTTTTAAGAAAGAACTGAGAGGCTTTGAGAAAAAGAAATATAAATTATTGCGTTCCAGAGTTCCGCATAATGCGATAACTCCTCAAGAATGGCTAAGGAAAATAAGCGATTAGGTTTCAGTTATCAGCTGTCAGCTATCGGTAAAAAAGTTTTAGAAACACGAAGGTTTAAGTTAAACGGTAAAATATTAAAATCTAAAAGCTGACCGCTGAATGCTGACAGCTAATCGCTTAAAATGATAAAAACCGACGAATCCGTAACCGCCGAGATCAAACTTTATTACGATTTGCACGTGCCGGAAAATATCGAAACTCCTGCACCGCTGCTTATCGCCGTTCACGGCTATGCCGCCCATAAACATTATATGATGCGGGAGGCAAAACTTATTGCTCCCGAAAATTTTGCGATAGTTTCTCTGCAAGCTCCGAATAAATTTTTCCGCAAAGGCAAAAACGACGAATTCAAACCCGTCTTCGGTTGGCTGACACCTTATAAACCCGAAGAATCCGTCGAACTTCATCACAAATTTATTCTGGATGTGATCGAAAAATTTAATAAAGACGAGGTTATTGATAGATCAAAAGTTTTTCTCTACGGATTTTCGCAAGCCTGTGCATTGAATTTTCGTTTTGCTTTTACAAATCCGAATGTTTTAAAAGGCATTATCGGAGTCTGCGGCGGGATTCCTTCGGATTTGGGTGAGAATGAAATTTATCAGCCGACAAACGCTGAAACGCTTTATATTTACGGCGATGATGATGAATTTTATCCGCTTGAAAAATTTCAAAAATACGAGCAAGAGCTGGACGATTATCTGCCGAATTTTCAAGCGTTAAAATATAAAGCGGCTCACGAAATTACGGACGAAATGCGTGAAGATATGCGGAAATGGCTTTTAACGAAATAAAAAAGACGGGAAATCAATCCCGCCTTCTTGATGTCTATTTATCATAAATTACTATTTGCCTGCCCGATAAACTGCAAACTGGTCATCCATTCTTGTGCCTTGTCCCCCTGTAAATTCAAACATACAGTAATCATCCGTATAATCCATAAAGTTTGAAATCGGATCAAGTCCCGGATCGCGGCGGCAGGAATCTCTTCCGCCCGGACATCCGTAAGCCGGTGAATTCTCGGCAGGTGTATCAGCTACGTAGTCGCCGCTTCCGTTACATCCGCCCTGAAATGTGTGATATAACCCCATCCAATGTCCGACCTCGTGTGTTCCCGTATCGCCTTCATTGTATGGTGCGGCATTTCCGCCCGGCATACTTTGGTCAAGTATAACTACGCCGTCCAATGTTGGCTGACTTGTATAACTTGAAGGAAATGTTGCATAACCCAAAATTCCGTTGCTCGGATTGCAGGAATAGATATTCAGATCATCCGCCGAACCCTTATGAAGTGTATTCTTCATCGGACCTTCTGCTGAACCGTAGCAGCCATTATACCACGTGGCATTCGTTGTACGGTCGGTTGAAATAAGATTAAATGAAAAATTGTATTGTGCATTAGCCGCATTTAAGACGCTAATTTGATCATCAATCCAGGATTGTGGAATATCACCGTTGGAAATTCCCGAACCTTGATTGATAACGTGAAAATAAACATTGATGACTCCGCCAGACGGTGCCGGAGGGGGTGTCGGGGTCGGGGTCGGATTTCCGCCGCCGCCGGGTTTTCCTTTTCCATTACTGCTCTTTAGAAGTCCTTTATTAATTTTCTTTTCCTTAAAATCCTTCTCAGCCTTAGCAATTCTTTCGGGGTCGTGGTCTGTTGCACAAACCCTGCCATCCTTGACCATCGTTATGGATTTGGCTTCGACTACATTGCTTTTATTTTTGTAGCTCACACCAAAAACAAGCAAAGCTATCGCCAGACAACTGAACACTACTGCAAAAACACGAATCTTATTCATTATCGGTATCTCCTTAAAGTTAAATTTTTATTTAGAATAACTGGTATTATACATATTGGTTAGAATAGGAAAATAAACCGATATAAATCCGAAAGTAGATATAAAATATATGTTTTTGTAAACATAAGTCAAATCATTAGTGTCCGGTTAAAAATGTTTGGTAAGTAGTCGGACAAAATTACTTGTGTGTAAATAAATTTAATAAAACTTAATTTTAGCAATACCTTCGCCAAAAATGTAGAAATTGTGTAAAAGTTCGAAATGCTAATTGTTGAAAATAATAACTATTGTAAAAATTGCCGAAAATGTTGGTTGAATTAAAAATGACTTATGGAAAGTCCAGACCCTTTTTTAATTGGAAACTCGTTATTTTTCAGCCATTTAGCGTTACTAAAAGAATCAACTGTAAATGCTTGTTTAATAAAGACTATTGTTGTCAAAATAGCCCGAAAAACTTGCTTTTTATTCGCCAAATTATTTGGCGAAGGTATTGTTAAGGAGTAGTAATACCATTTATCATTTATCATTTATCAATCGGCAAACTACTCAGTAAGTTGAGGTTATCAAAACGCTATTGCATAATTTATTATGGTAAATGGTATAACCACCGATAAAATATAAATCTGTTTTTCTCTTTACCGGATGCGTTTTTATCTGTGATTAATTTCTCATATTAAAATTTCAAAAATTAATGTATTCTTAAAACATTCTTTCCCAAAAAATTATTAAACCGAAAAGGAGAATTTTCTTAATGAGATTGCTGATATTTGTATTTATTTTTGCCGTAACTTTTACATCCGTTCTTGCCCAAAACAAATCGAACAATTCCGAAGCGACGAAACAGCTTTACGCACTTTTTGACTCCGAATGGGAAAATAATTTGCGTGAAAATCCGGTGTTTGCTTCTTCGCAGGGCGACAAGCGTTATAATGATAAATGGTCTGACAACAGCCTTGAAGCGATTGAAAAACGCTATCAAGAAACGGTTGTAACGCTGGAAAAGATCAAAAAAATTGACCGTTCAAAATTATCCGTTTCCGATCAGCTTAATTATGATCTGTTTAAAAAAAATTACGAGCGAAGCATCGAAAGCCGCAAATTCAAAAGCTATTTACTGCCGATAGATCAGCAGGGCGGAATTCAAAGCATTCAGCAAACCGCAAAACGTATTCCGCTAAACACAGTTAAAGATTACGAAGATTGGCTGACCCGTCTGAATAATTTTCCGATGGTGATGGAGCAGACCATTGCTTTGATGAAGGAAGGCAAACGCGAAAAAATTATGCAGGCGAAAAAGGTTTTGGAAAGAGTTCCGGGACAGATTGACCAGCAAATTGTTGATTCTCCCGAACAAAGTCCTTTTTACGAAGCGTTTGAAAAATTCCCGAAAGACTTCTCCGAAGCTGACAAAACACGCTTGCAGACGGAAGCTAAAAAGATTATTTCGACAAGGATCATTCCCGAATACAAAAAGCTGAAAACATTTTTCGTCGGCGAATATCTCCCCGCAAGTTACGAAAAAGCAGGAATCTGGCAGCATCCTCTGGGAGAAGAATATTATGCGTATCTCGCACGTTCCTACACGACAACCGATTTGACACCGCAGGAAATTCACGAAAAAGGCTTGTCGGAAGTTAAACGAATCCGTGCGGAAATGGAAAAGATCAAAACAAAAGTCGGCTTCAAAGGCGATTTGCAGGCGTTCTTTAATTATTTGCGAACCGATCCGAAATTCTTTTACAAAACACCCGAAGAATTGCTTCAAGCCTATCGTGCGATTGCCAAACGGATTGACCCGGAAGTACCGAAAGTCATCAAAACAATGCCGCGTATGCCCTACGGCGTGATTCCGATTCCCGACCAAATTGCACCCGACACGACCACTGCATATTACAATCGCCCCGCCGGTGACGGTTTGCGTCCCGGCTATTATTACGTCAATCTATACAAACCCGAAACCCGCCCGAAATGGGAAATGATGGCACTTTCGATCCACGAAGCCGTTCCCGGACACCATACGCAAATCGCACTTCAACAGGAATTAGGCGAAGTCCCGAATTTCCGCAAATACGGCGGCTACACGGCGTTTGTCGAAGGTTGGGGCTTATACTCGGAATCACTCGGCGAAG
Organism: Pyrinomonadaceae bacterium; assembly: GCA_041744535.1. Lineage (GTDB taxonomy): Bacteria > Acidobacteriota > Blastocatellia > Pyrinomonadales > Pyrinomonadaceae > Aridibacter. Next base: position 734 of record JBGTKR010000082.1, on the reverse strand, counting down.
ATATGGGTTTATATGAAGACCCGTATGACAAATTCGGACAACTAACCTACGAAATGTGGCGTGCCGTCCGCCTCGTCGTGGACACGGGAATCCATTTTTACAAATGGGACAGACAGCGTGCGATAGATTTCTTCGCCGACAACGCCCCGAAAACCCAGCAGGATATAGTCAACGAAATTGACCGCTACATCTCCACGCCCGGACAAGCATTAGCATACAAGATCGGCGAACTGAAAATAAAAGAACTCCGTGCCAGATCAAAAAACGAACTAGGCGACAAATTCGACCTGCGTGAATTCCACGATGTAGTTTTATTAAGCGGTGCAGTTCCGCTCGATATTTTGGAGCGAAATGTTGATGAATGGATTGCCAACCAAAAATCAAGGTAAGTAGAAAATTGTTTTACAGTAAATTCAAAACTTCTGATTCTATTATGCGTATTTTTGCTTGTTTATTTTTAACCATATTTTGTTTTTCTCTGTCTATTCAGGCTCAGGGAGATAAGCCGAATAAAAAAATACAAAATCTTGAGCGAGAACTACTAGAGTTTAATTTAGACATTCAATACCTGAATTCAGAAGATGGCAAAGTTTTATACCAATCAAGAAGTGGATTGCGAAAAATGAACCAAACGGAAATTACAGGTCAGAAGGCTTTCTAACTTCGTTTTGTAATCTTTTATATGCTTGAAAAACTCCCGCACTTTTTCCCGAAATCCTTTTGCCGTTCCGTGA
>JBGTKR010000081.1:0-12153 GCA_041744535.1 Pyrinomonadaceae bacterium | reverse complement strand
GTCGTTAGCGGTTTTCCACGTATCTTTTATGTTAAATTTATAACGCCATCTATTGCTGTTTGGCTGCGTTGGTTCGGCGAGTAATTCATAGTTTTTGAGAATTGATTCATCTACCGGATTTACGGCATCTGCGGATACAGGCAAGTTTTCCGATTTCTTTACCGTATCATTGCTGATATGCGTAGATTCCGGCGTTTTGTTCGCATTGCCCAAAGGAATATCAAAAGTATTTCCCTGTTTATCTGAAAATGTAATCGCATCAAATTTTATTTTCTCGCCACTCAGATTATCTTTGCCGACAAAGACTCGGAATTATCGCTAATCTTAGCGGAACTTTCTAAACCGAAAACATCCGAGGAATCGGACTATTATTATTTTTACCGCGTCCGTTTTGCTCACTGGCTGGAGTTTGCCGCCCATACCGGACTCAGGCGGAAAGAAATTGCGATATTAAAGCAATCAAGCTACAATGCTAAAAAACAGGCATTAATCAACGTCAAACGTCCGAAAACGGAAAAGTTCACGCCCGTTACGCCTTTTTTGCCGCTTTCTGATCGTGCAAAAGAAATTGTTGCGGAACGTATCAGCCTGCAACCCGAATCCGATTATATTTTTACAAGTGATGGCAAACCGATTGATTCGCATTACCGGAAACTGAAACAAGTGTGCAAAGATTTAGGAATTGTTTACGGCAGACACAAAGACGGCGGATTTATTATGCACGATCTTCGCCGAAACTTCGGAACTGATATTGCAAAAAATTCCGATATTGAAACTGTCAGAAAATTGCTTGGACTAAAAGACATCAAAACCGCCGCGATTTACCTTGCCACCAATAACGAGAAATTAAGCGAAGCCGTTTCCAAGTTAAACGAGAATTCACACCTTCACTCCAAATTTGTTATTATTGAGGAACTGATAAAAACAGGCGAACTGGACGAGAAAAATGTGATTAAATCTTTGCAGAAAATTATTGAAAATTCAGACTAACCCGTGCAAAAGCCGTTCAAAATAAATCCTTGAATCCATAAACTCAATTATTTATCTGTTTACAAAGGTTGTATAATCCCTGCACGTCCTATTAAAAATGGCGGAAACCCGACAGTTATGGAGGGTGATTTTGGAATCTGTAAAAGTCTGTTTCCAACATTACACTTGTTAATTGGCGAGTTTCCGTCTTTTTTCGACTTTTTTTATATTTACTGCGTCTAATTATTTATAAGAGTTTATTATCTCTTAAAGTTTTTTGTAAAATTTTCTCTAGCAAGTTTCAAGCGTAGAGATTTATGGTAACGGATTTAACGGATGAGCAAATTGTCGAGTTGGCGGTTAAAGAAAACCCGGATGCTTTCGGCGAAATTGTAACGAGATGGGAGCGGAAGATTTTTGCTCTCTGTTTCGGTATGCTCAATCGGGAGGACGAGGCGAAGGATGCGGCACAGGAAACATTTATCGCCGCTTACAAAAATTTAAGCAAATTTCGCGGTGATGCAAAGGTTTCTTCGTGGCTTCATCGAATCGCGGTAAATCAATGTTTGACAAAAAAACGGCGGGAAAAAACCCGCTCGGAAAGTTTTCTGGACGAAAGCGATCCGTTGGAACAGAAGGTTTTTATTGCTCCGAAAAATAAAACCCCTTCCAGTCTGAGCGAAAAAAACGAAAGATTACAGGCGGTTCGGCAAGCGGTCAATTCGCTGCCGGAAGATTTGAAACAGGTCGTGATTATGAAGGAATTTGAAGAAATGACATTTCAGGAAATCTCCGATGCAACCGATCTGCCATTAAGCACGGTCAAAAGCAGGCTTTATGCGGCTCTTAAACAACTGAGAATGAAACTGGAGAGATCATCATTTGAGGTAGTTTAGATGAATTTTGGTAAAAAAATATGTTCGATAACAGAAAAAATAATCCAACTTGCGATTTTGGCGAAGAGGTAGTTTCTTATCTTTACGAAGATTTCAGCGATGCGGATAAAAAAACTTTTGAAGATCATCTGGTAAACTGCACGAATTGTGCCGATGAACTTGCCGCTTTGGGTTTTGTCAGTTCCTCGATTCAGGATTGGAAACAACTCGAATTTAACGGTCTGGAAAGTCCGAATATTAAAATCGAATTTGAGAAAAAAACGGGTTGGCTCGATAAATTCAATAAGTTTTTATCGCCCTTAATCCTAAAAACCGCCACCGGCTTTGCCGCGGTTGCGATTTTATTCGGCTTGGGTTGGTTTGTTTTCAATTCTTTACAGAACAATCAAACTTTAGAAACGGCAGATAAAAACAAAAAAGAGGACATATTTGAAAAAGATAAGGAAATTAAAAATAAAAATTTGCCGCCCGAAAAAGTAACGGATATTAATAAATCAAACGTAAACTTAACTGAAACAAATCAAATCACTGATAATTCCAACGAAAAATCGCTACAAAAAATACAGGTAAAAGGTAAAAACAAATCTACAAATATTGAGCGAAAAAGTAATTCAAATATAACGGCACAAAATAAAAACCGTTTGGATAATAAAAAAATTAAACAAAATTCTGCCGATTCCAAGCCACAGAAAACCTTTACGGTTGAACAAAAACCGAGTTTGACGGAGTTTGCGGTTGAGGACGGCGGCGATGATAACATCCGCCTCAGCGACATTTTTGATGAAGTCGGTTCTGACAGGTAAAAAATTTTAAGGAAATAAAAATGAAAAAGCTAAATCCCGTATTTATATTTTTGGTCATAATTTTGAGTGTAACTTTCACATCTGCACAAATTGATGTCGAAAACCCGCCTCTGCGAGATAATTTTGAACGTCCGCAAGGTCAAGTCAGCCTGCTTCGGGAATTAGGTTTGAATCAGGATCAGATCCGACAGATCAGATTGATAAATCGTGAAATGCGACCAATACGGCAAGAAGCGGCTGAACGCCTTGAAAATGCCGTCCGAAAACTCGACGAATCGGTTTATGCCGAGTTTGCTGATGAAGCCGTAATTCAGACAAATATACGTGCCGTCAGCGAAGCACAAGCGGAAATGGTAAAACTACGTATCCGCTCCGAATTAGCCGTCCGAAAGGTTTTAACACCCGAACAACTCGTAAAATTCCGCGAGATTCGCCAAAATTTTGCCGAGCGAAAAAACCAGCGTCAAATGCGGAATAAACGAAACTCCAACCGGCGAAATCCAAGACAAAATAGAAATCCTTAGAATCAAATTTTAAAACACGCATTAATTTTTCCCGCATTCCAAAAAGTATATTTCGATCAGCCGACCATAAAGGTCGGCTTTTCCGTTGTTATTTTTCTTGTTTTTATTATAATCTTATTGACAGATAAAAATTAAATCTTATTAATCCAACTAAAAGTATTGATAAACTATCAAGGTTAAATTTTTACTTTGATTCCAATCTAAAAGAACTTACCTATGAATCCAATCAAAAAATTTCTGTTTGAACTGCAGGAAATAGTTTATCTGGTTTCCAGAGCGTTCATAGGACTTTTTAAGCGACCTTTTTATTATGCCGAAACTATTAAACAGATGGATTCGATCGGTGTCGGTTCTCTGCCCATAATAATTTTGACCGGATTTTTCACCGGCGGAGTTTTAACGATCCAAACTTTTCCGACGCTTCAATCATTCGGCGGGCAAAGTCAAACCGGACAACTCGTATCATTTACCTTGATCCGCGAACTCGGTCCGGTTTTATCGGCATTGATGGTTTCCGGCAGGATCGGCTCATCTATTTCCGCTGAACTCGGCTCGATGATCGTTTCCCAGCAAATAGACGCGATGCGTGCTTTGGGAACTGATCCGTATCGAAAATTGGTCGCACCACGCATCATAGCATTGATTCTTATGCTGCCTCTCTTGACCGTTGCGGCTGATGTTTTCGGCATTCTCGGCAGCGGAGTGGTCGCCAGTAGTATTTTCGGACTAGATTTTAACGTCTTCCTAAATTCGGTGCAGAACGGTATTACGATTCAGGATATTATCGGAGGAATCATCAAACCCCTGGTATTCGGTTTAATTATCGGCAGTATCGCCTGTTATAAAGGTTTAAGCACGAAGGGCGGAACTGTCGGAGTCGGGCTTTCGACCACCAATGCCGTGGTGCTTTCATCAATCGTCGTGATTATCGCCGACTTTTTCTTATCCAGAGGATTACAGCATTTAATGGGTGCTCAAGGTTATTTATAATACAAAATGTAACTGATTTGGTCTTTGGCTTTTGGTCTTTGGTCATAGTTTTTTTCGTTTGCTTCGACTAATTTTTTTTACCTTGAATTTACTTGTTCATTAAAAGAAGCCAAGTATATTAAACAGAATCTGCCAAAGACCGAAAGCCTAAGACTAAAGACCTAATCAAATAATACAAAATTTTATTATGCTCTCTTCAGAACACGAAGAATTAAATAAAGACGAAGCGGAAATAGCTCCAAATGCTGATTCACCTGAATTCGGTCAGTCATATTTCAGAGCTGACAGAGCCGTTCCGGCGATTGAATTCAGAGATGTCAGGCTCGCGTTTGACGATGTAGTTATTCTTGACGGAGTTAGTTTCAAGGTCAGACGCGGGGAAACGAAAATTATTCTCGGCAGAAGCGGCAGCGGTAAATCAACGACCATTCGTTTAACGCTCGGACTACTCAAACCGGACGACGGAGAAATCCTGATAAACGGCGAAGATATAACCTATTTTAGCGAAATTCAGATGATGAAGGTGCGGGAAAATATCGGAATGGTTTTTCAGGAAGGTGCATTATTTGACTCTTTATCGGTTTATGACAATGTGGCTTACAGGCTTCACGAAAGAGGTGTCGGCGAAGATATGGTCGAAGAAGAAGTAAAAAATATGCTGAGTTTCGTTGATCTCGAAGATGCAATTGATAAAATGCCCTCGGAACTTTCGGGCGGAATGCGTCGCCGCGTCGGAATCGCCAGAGCTTTGGTCGGAAAACCTAATATCGTGATGTTTGACGAACCGACCGCCGGTCTCGATCCGCCGACAGCCAGAACGATCTGCGAATTAGCCATAAAATTACGTGATATTCAGGATGTTTCTTCGATTTTCGTAACCCACGAAATGAAAAATCTGGAATATCTTTCGAGTGAATATGCAATTTATAATGAGGAAGGCAAAATTGTTTTTGAAGAAGAAGGTGAAAAACTTTGTCTGATCAATACTGAAATTATTATGATCTATGAAGGTAAAATAATTTTTCAGGGAAAGGATGAAGAACTGCGAAATAATAAAGACCCTTATATTCAGAAGTTCTTAAAGGGAAAATGATGTATAATAGTTTCAATTTTTTAATAACTTTGTTTAATTACCTAGTTTCTTAGAAAAACAGAAATTATAAAACTTAAATCAAATTATGCCAAAAAGTAAAAGAAATATCGGATTCAGTCAGTTGAAGGTAGGAATTTTCGTGCTTATCGGATTAGTTATTTTGGGGTTTTTAATTCTGAATTCGACCGGAGAATTTAATCCGTTTGCCGAGAAATTGCAGCTTCGGGCAAGATTCAGCAGTGCGGACGGCTTACGCGAAGGGGCGGAAGTTCAATTTGCCGGAGTATCTATCGGCAAGGTTGAGGAAATCAAACTTCTGCCGCCGGATAATCCCGATGATGCCAAGATCGAAGCCATTATGAGTGTTGATACGATGCTCGACGGCAAACCGATTAATCAAAGAATCCGCACCGATTCAACCGCACAACTTATTGCTACAAGCATTTTGGCAAATGATAAAATAATCAACATAACTCCCGGAACTCCCGAAGGTTCTGCCGTTTCCGCTACTGACGTTTTGGATTCAAGCACGGCAATTTCCATAAACCAATTGACTCAAACGGGAAACGATCTGCTTCAGCAAATAAACAAACTCGCTATTCCGACCAATGAAATTCTAAACAAAGCCAATCAAGGCGAAGGAACTTTAGGGCAAATAATCAACAACGATCAACTCTACCGGACTTTAGATTCGACCATCGGAGAAACAAAACTTTCGGTTTTAAAAGTTCAAAACATACTCGACAGAGTAAAATCCGGCGATGGAACTGCCGGAAAATTACTAAATGACCCCGAATTGTATAATAATCTGAACAGATCGGTAGCCCAACTCGAACAAATCTCGACGGATTTGAGAAGCGGAAAAGGAACGGCGGGAAAATTTTTGACCGATGATGCTGTTTATAACGATACGCAAGCCGCGATCAGAGATGTCAGAAATTCGATAAACGAGCTGAAACCTTCGATCAAAAGAATTGACAGAATTTCAAATGATTTTGAAACGATCGCCAAAGAATTAAACGAAGGAAAAGGCACTGCCGGAAAATTTCTTAAAGACGAAAAATTATACGATGATGCAAGACTTGCACTTGAACGGGTAAACGCTTTATCCGCAAAAGTTGACAGCATTTTAAACGATGCCCAAGGCGGAAAAGGAACGCTCGGAAAAGTTCTGACGGACGAAACACTTTACAACAATTTGAATCAAACTCTCTCTAACGTCAATCAACTTTCCAGCGAAAGCACAAAATTAATTTATGATTTTCGGCAAAATCCGAAAAAATATCTGACAATCAAGTTTGAACTTTTTTAGATAATTCATTGAGATTTAAATTTCAAAATTTCAATTGACGAAAGCCGTTCTACTTATACGCAAAATCGGTTAAAAGGTACGTTATCAAACTTATTAAGTTGCTGATAAATAAGCACTTGTCTTACTGCCGACTGCACCTGTCTACTGCTTCTGCGTATTAGCTTCCCACCTTTCTCAAAAAGACCTTATTTTCAAAAATTTGAGTTTTTTTAGAAACTAATTCTTTGAGTTCGTAAAGTTTCATAAGTGCCTCGACGGGAGATAGAGAATCCGTATCGAGTTCAAAAACAAATTTTTCTACTTCATTAAGTCGGCTGATATTATTCTTTTTAGAAAGGTTTTCATCTATACCTTCATATTTTTTTAACAATTCCGAAGCACGTTTTATCACGGGATGCGGCAAACCCGCAATTTTTGCCGCATAAACTCCGTAACTTTTCAGAGCCGTTCCCTTTCTCAGATTGTATGTAAACTCGATTTTTTCATCGGCTTCGATTATTTCAAAATATAAATTTTCCAGATTCGGAAGCAAATCTTCAAGTTCCGCTAATTCGTGATAATGCGTAGCAAAAAGAGTTCTGGATTTTAATTTCGGATGATTATGAATAAATTCCAGCACCGAGCGGGCAACGGCTAAACCGTCATAAGTTGAAGTTCCACGTCCAAGTTCGTCTAATAAAATCAGACTTTTCGGCGTGGCGTGGTGAAGAATCTCGGCGGTTTCGATCATTTCGGTCATAAAGGTTGATTCGCCGCTTCCGATTCGGTCATAAAGTCCGATTCTCGTAAAAATTCTATCGCAAATACCGATCACGGCTTCATCGGCGGGAACAAAACTGCCGATCTGTGCCAGCAAAATAATTGTCGCGGTCTGCCGCAAATATGTGGATTTTCCCGAAGCATTCGGACCCGTGATTAAAGCGATCTGCGGTGCGTTATTTCCGTTTAGAGCCGTATCATTCGCCGCAAAATTTATATTTTGTTCGGCTAAAATGTTTTCGACCACCGCGTGCCGCCCGTTTTTTATACGCAAAAGCGATGTGTCATTGACGGTTGGACGTGCATAATTATTTGCCGCGGCAACTTCAGCCAGCGAACAAATCGCATCGAGATAAGCGATTGTCCGGGCGGAGAGCAAAATTTCCTGCCGCTTTTTGCCGATCTCGTTACAAATCTGACGGAACAGATTATTTTCGAGTTCGGCGATCCGTTCCTGTGCGTGAATTACCATTGATTCGTGTTCTTTTAGTTCGAGCGTAACGAACCTTTCGGCTGGAATCAGAGTCTGCTTCCGCGTGTAATCGCCCGGCACGAGATGCAGATTCGGCTTTGTAATCTCGATGTAATAACCGAAAACCTTATTAAACCCGACACGCAGACTTTTAATTCCGGTTTTTTCACGCTCGCGTTTTTCCAAATCTGCCAGATAATTTTTTCCGTCCCGCAATTTTTCGCGTAATTTATCCAATTCCTCCAAAAAACCTTCGCGTATTATTCCGACTTGTTCGGCATATTGCGACGGCAGTTCGTCGGCAATTCCGCTTTCAATAAAATCCGCAATTTCCCTGCATTCAAGTAAATGAGCCAAAGTCTGCCCGAAACGAACCGTGTCGTTTTGCAGAATCGTCTTGATTTTCGGAATCAACTTCAGACTTTCTCCAAACCTACGCACTTCAAAAGCCGTAATATAATTTGCTTTCGCACGAGCCGAAAGTCTTTCCAAATCCTCGACTTGCTCCAAAATTTCAGACAGAACCTCTCTTTCTTTGTTATTGGAATAAAACCACGCGAGATGTTCCTGTCGGCGAAAAATCTCCGCCACATCAACCGAAGGCTGCCGCAGCCACCGTTTTAAAAGTCTGCCGCCCATCGCCGTCTGCGTTTTATCGAGAATTGACAAAAGACTTTTTCCCGATTCGCTCTCGAAAACTTCCAGACTGCGAAAAGTTTTGCTGTCGAGGATCATAAACTCCCGACTGTCATAACTCGTTAAGCGTGTGATTTGTTCCGCATTTCCGGCTTGAACGTGATTTAAATAAGAGAGCAAAGCACCGGCGGCGGAAACCGCTAAAGGAGATTGGTCTAAACCAAACGGCTTTAATGTTTTCGTATTAAAATGTTTAAAAATAGATTTGCGTGCTTTCTCGAATTCAAAATACTTTTTGGCTAACTTCGTAACGAATTGCGGCATTTCATAATCTTCAACCTCATCATTTTCACACAAAAGAATTTCCGCCGGTGCGACCCGGCTGATTTCGGTCAAGGCTTCCGCATTCGGAATTTCCGTGGCGGCAAAATCTCCCGTTGAAATATCGGCATAAGCGATTCCCGCCGTTTTTCCGTCGCTGATAAATGAAACCAGATAATTGTTCGATCTGCTGTCGAGAAGCTGCGGTTCGATCACCGTTCCGGCGGTTACGATTCGCGTAACTTCCCTTTTTATCAGCCTTCCGCCGTCCTTTCCTTTGACGGGAGCATTGCTCGTCTGTTCACAGATGGCAACGCGATGACCTTTGGAAATAAGAGTCGCCAGATGTTTTTCCAAAACATAATGCGGAATTCCGGCAAGCGGCACACGCAGATTTTTCCCCATCGGTTTCGATGTTAAAGAAATATTCAACTCACGCGAAACCAATTTTGCGTCATCATCAAAGGCTTCATAGAAATCGCCCAGACGAAAAAGCAAAATCGCGTCTTTATGCTGTTTTTTTATTTCTAAATACTGCCGTCGAATCGGCGTTGCGTTTTTCATATATGAATTTATCATTTATCTTAACGCATTATGAGAAAAATTTTAACTTTCCAGAAACTTTGTCAGTATTTCTTTGATCGAACCGATGTTTTGATAAACCCTTTGGATTTGTGCGAAGGTGATGATTGTTAAATTATTTTCTATGTCCTGAAATTCCCTTTGAAGCGATTTTCTTGCCCGATTTAAATCACCTTCGCCGGAAATCACCAGAAAAATTTTTGAGCGTTGGGCTTCATAAGCACGTTTTAATTTGGCAAATGCGGAATCAATATTGCCTTTGCTCTGAACTTCAAAAACGTGCGAAAGACGCGATGCCTGCGGGACTTCACGCCAGACGACATCGTAAAACTCGAACTCCGTTTCAGCATAAAAACCTAAAATCTCTCCGATCTCTAACAGCATTTCTTGGATGTCGGTATGCGAGAGTTTTTCTTTTTGTTCTTTTATCAACTCAAAATCAAAAGTTTCCGCCTCTACAAGTTTTTGTCCTTTTTCCGTGATCTTCCAAAATCCTCTGCGGCGTTTGAGCAAACCTTTTTCATCCAAATCCTTCCCCGCCCGCTGCACTAACTTTCGCCATTTTTCCAAATTATTCGCTTGAATTTCTAAAATTTCATCAGCCGTCAGTTGCGGAAAATAAGCGATCAGGCGTTCATACAAAAACTTTATCTCATCCGCCCCGCCGACGGCGACAAGTTCTTGTAAAATAGGAGGTTCAACCGATGTTGATCTTGGAAAAGACATAGATCATTAATGGAAAATTGAAAATGGATAACGGATAATTGTAGAACATTTTATCAAATGATATTTGTAAAATCTCTCAAATTATTTTCCAAAATATTTATTTTTAACTCAGCCAGATTTTTAGTTAATTTATCGGAAAGTTGTTTTGTAAAAAGTTTGGAATTGAAATTTTTATCAATTTGAATTATTTCGGCATTTTCGATTTTTGTAAAAATTTCCGGCTTGAACTCTTCCAAAAATTCAAAACGCAAAGCAACGCAAAATATCTGACATTTTCCAATTTTTTCGACAACCCTTGAAATTCCGTTATAAAATTTTATCGGACGCAGATCATTCGGTAAAATTTCCCCCTGCGGAAAAATCCAGATTGCTCTGTTTCGGTTTTCTTTTAATAATTTAACCGAATAATTTATGCTTTTTAAACCTTCTCTCGGATTTTCTTTAACGACGGAAAAAGCTCCGAGTTTTCTGAATAATTGTAGATCCTTTAACTGCTTTTCCTCCATCATAAAATAATTGTCCAGATCGGTATTATAACCGATGTGAAAAGCCGCCAGACCGTCCCACCAACTCGAATGGTTGCAGTAAATTATTGTCGGAATTTCCGTCTGCCGTTTGATTAAATTCTCCAATCCCGAAACTTGAAACGTATGAAAACGCCGTTTGAGCAGATTGCCGTTGTAAAGGAAGAAAATTTTCTCAAACCAACGCTTTTTATTCGCTTCCAACATAAATTTTCGCAACCCGCCGATTAATTCCGCAAGTTATTTCGTAAGAGATTGTGTCCGTTAATTCAGCCAAATCCGAACTTTTTATTTCCAAATCATCTTCTTTTCCGATCAAGATCATCTTATCTCCGATCTTAACATCCGCTATTTCCGTTACATCCAGAATCGTCCAATCCATCGAAATCCTGCCGACAATCGGAGCGAATTTGCCGTTTATAATGACCTTACCTTTGTTTGAAAGTGTGCGGGGATATCCGTCTTGATAACCGATCGGAATCGTAGCGATAATTGAATCGCGTTTCGTCTTAAAAGTTCGGCTGTAACCGAGCGTTTCGCCTTCAGAAACTTTTTTGAGGTAAGCGATTTTTGCGTATAGCGACAGAACGGGTTTAAGTTTAGGCAATTCGATTTCCTGCGGCAAAATATCATCGCCGAGTCCGTATAAAACTCCTCCCAAGCGAACCATATTTCCATATGATTCGGGATGTGCGACGCTTGCCGGAGAATTTGCCAAATCTTTGTAAACGGGATTAAAACCTTTATCTTCAAAGATTTGCAAGGCTTTTTCAAATCTTTTTATTTGCAGTTTTGTAAAATCTTTTTCATTCAGATCATCCGCCGCCGCAAAGTGAGTCATTAAACCTTCAAGATTTAAGTTTTCAAAATTCTTTAATTTTTCGGCAAATTCTTCAACTTCATCAAGCCGCACTCCGATTCTGCCCATTCCCGTATCAATTTTTACGTGAATTTCCACTCTCAAATTTCTTTTTTTCGCCGCATTATCAAATTTTTCCGCCTGCTCGATTTGATAAATTACGGGTGTTAAATGGTTATTCAAAAGTAGATTTTCTTCACCATCCCAAAAACTTCCCAGACATAAAATCCTTTTTGTAATTCCGCTTTCCCGAAGTTCGACACCTTCCGTCGGCAAAGCAACGCCGAACCAATCAATTCCCTCTTTTTCCAAACGCTGCGAACATTTAACCGCACCGTGTCCGTAAGCATCGGCTTTGACCACCGCCATATATTTAATTTCATCACCGACAAATTTTTTGACCGATTGAAAATTAAATGCCAGTTTGTCCAAATCAATTTCCGCCCACGTCGGACGATTCTGAATTGCTGTATTCATAGAAAAATAATGGATAGACAAATTCGATTTTGCCTACCCTTTCTACATAAAATGTTAAAAACTGATTAAGTTATAAAAGTGTGCCTTCGACTGGAGCGTAAGCGTCCCGCTTGCGATGAGTGCGATAGCACGAAAGAAAACTTTATCAGCTTTAAGGTTTGTGTCAATAAATAAAGTTTATCGTGTTTGCTTTCGCGTCGAAGCGACGCT
>JBGTKR010000080.1:0-11393 GCA_041744535.1 Pyrinomonadaceae bacterium | reverse complement strand
ATCATCAACATTGACATTATGCCGCTCAAAGACCGCCCATTCATCGTCACCAAAATCATTCCCGACAATCCCGACCGCCCGAACATCGGTAAAAAAACCAGCCGAAATCGAAAAATGCGTCGCCGCACCGCCCAAAATTTTGTCGCGTTTCCCAAAAGGCGTTTCCAACGCATCAAACGCAACCGAACCTACTACTGTTAAAGACATTTATTAAAATTTACTCCTGTTATATTTTTGCTGTTAAAAAGTAGAGATTATAAGGTTTGTTTGGGACTGATGCAAAAGTTTAATTACAAAAGAGATTCATATTATTTGTTACTTTCCCAAGAATTTAAAACTAATTCAAGCAGTTGTTTATGAATTTTTGGTGCAGAAGCAACAATTAAAGAATCCGCTGTTTTATTATTTATTGGTAGAGTTGTTACCTTAGCTCCAGCCGCTTGAGCAATAATGCTTCCAGCGGAAATATCCCATTTTCCTAACCCGAATTCATAAAAACCATCAATGACTCCAGAAGCCACTCTGCAAAAATCTATTATCGGTGAACCGTTACGACGTATGTCTAAAACATTTGGAAGAACATCCGTTAAAACTTTTCCTTGAAGAGTGCGAATTTCACGGTTTGGTAAAAAGCCCGTTGCGATGAGTGCGTTTTGCAAAGAACTACAATCTGAAACGAAAATTGATTCTTCACCGCATTTTGATTGATTATCAATAATTCCTGTATAAATCTGTTCCTGAGATGTGTCGTAAACAACTCCAACGACTCCAATATTATCAATTTCAACGCCAATCGAAATTCCATAGGCAGGAAAACGATGCAGATAATTTACTGTTCCATCCAAGGGATCAATTATCCAACTAATCCCACTATTACCTTTATGATTATTACCTTCCTCACCGATAATCGTATCATCAGGTCGTTCTTTTAGAATGTGTTCAACGATTACTTTTTCAGTTTCAATATCAACTTCACAAACCAAATCTAAGTCAGAAGATTTGGTTTTTGCGGAAATAACTTTTGCAAGCCCTTTTCGATGAACCAAAACACCTTTCATTGTCGCTTCTTTTGTAAGTCGCAAGATACTTTCAAAATCATTCTGAATGAATTTGTTACTTTTCATAATTTAATTCTGCAATTACCAACCTCCGAATGGCACATCGTTTTCAGAATATACTAAGGTAATAAAAGGCTTTTCTGCTCCATTTTTTTCGCACTTTCACTCGCTTCACGAAGTGTTTTGCCGACTCCGACAAGATTGTTTTTCTCCAATGCAACATATTTTCCCGCATATTTTTCGCGGTTTTCTTTTAACCATTCAAGTTGCACGTGTCGTTCTTCGTCGGAGATTTTAACAATTTTAGAATCAGATTCCTGATGAAGTTCGTTTGAAATAAATTCCGCCAAATCCTTTTTAGATTCCTTATCAAGTGAAACGATCTGCTGTTTTAGTTGTGTCAAAGTTTCTGTTTGCATAACAGATATATTCTACACGCTGCGGCAGATTTTTGCGATTGTTATTGGTTTACTCAGAATAACGGCTTAAATATAATTTTCCTTAAAATATACAAGCGAATCAAATTGAAAATTTTCGACTTCTAAAGTTACTCTGAAAATTCGCGTCAGACACATAATTTTCCAATAATCAATTTATCCCCATTTTCTCATAAACATCTTTCAAAGTTACACTCGCAACTTCTCTTGCTTTGTCTGCACCTTTTTTCAAAATTTTGCCTAATTCTTCGTCATCGTATTGGTTGACTTTTTCCTGAAAAGGTTTCATATATTCGACGACTACTTCGGCTAATTCTCGTTTGAAATCGCCGTAGCCTTTGCCTTCAAAATTTGCTTCACATTCTTCGGAAGTTTTGCCGGACATTAATTGGTAAATTGTCAGAAGGTTCGTAATCGCAGGGCGTTCTTCGTTGAATGTAATTTCTGTTCCCGAATCGGTTACGGCTTTTTTTATCTTGCGTGTGATCGTGTCGGCATCGTCGAGTAAGAAAATCGAGGCGTTTAGATTTTCGTCGGATTTCGACATTTTTTTTGACGGGTCTTTTAAAGATAAAATCTTTGCACCGACGGGCGGAATATAGCTTTGCGGAACGACGAAAGTTTCGCCGAAATCGCGGTTGAATCTTTCGGCTAAATCTCTTGTTAATTCAAGATGCTGTTTTTGATCTTGTCCAACGGGGACAAGATCGGTTTGATAGAGCAAAATGTCGGAAACCATCAGAACCGGATAATCAAAAAGCCCGACGCTCGAACGCTCGGCGTTACCTTTTGATTTATCTTTGAACTGCGTCATTCGTTCGAGTTCACCCATTCGTGCGATACAATTTAAAGTCCAAGCAAGTTCAGCGTGTTCGGCGACATCGGATTGGATAAAAATTGTGGATTTTTCCGCGTCAACTCCCGCCGCTAAATAGATTCTTGCTAAATCCAGAGTTTTCTTTCGCAAAGTCTTCGGGTCTTGCGGCAAAGTTATCGCGTGCAGATTGACAATGCAGTAAAAAGCATCGTATTCGTTCTGCAATTTCACCCAATTTACCAAAGCACCGAGATAATTTCCGATGTGAAGTTCGCCCGTTGGTTGAGCACCGCTGAAGATTCGTTTTTTCATGTTTTTTGCCGGAACGCCTGCGACTCGCAGGCAGCGGACGCTTGTCTTTAGCGTCCGGGAAAAAGTTGATTATCTTTGAAGTTTTATTTTATTTTCAGAGTTTGCCTTGGTTTGATTTCGTGCCGTCGCACTCATTGCACGCGGGTCGCGTGCGTTCCGGCAATTATCCGATCGCATTAATAATTGCAAAAAGTCCGAGTGCAAACGGGCGGATAATCAGATCGAACAAACCCATATAAACAAACAGCAATAAAAGCATAAACCCGAATTGCTCGATCAGGTCAAGCACGGGTTGGAAACTTTCGGGGACGAAATTTGACAGAATCTTTCCGCCGTCGAGCGGTGGAATCGGCAGTAGGTTAAAGACTGCTAAAGACAGATTCAAAAACATCATTTTGCTGACGAAAACCACAATCGGATTGGCATCGGTGCTGAAGAAATCAGCCGGCGTGAAGCCTTGCAGTAACAGGATTTTCGTTGCAATAAGTCCGATAATCACAAGCAGTAGATTTGCCAAAACTCCGGCGATTGAAACCCAAAAATTTCCTTTTTTATAATCCGTCCATTTTCGCGGATTAACCGGAGTCGGTTTTCCCCAACCGATCAACGGAATTGCCGCCAATCCGCCGCCGATTGCACCGAATAGAAAAGCCGCTACGGGAATTACGATTGTTCCGATAATGTCCGTATGTTTGACCGGATTAAGCGTTACGCGACCAAGCATATACGCCGTATCGTCGCCCCATCTGAGCGATGTCCAGGCGTGTGCAGCTTCGTGAACGGAAACCGCCAGAAATAAATTTACCAGAAAAATTATTAAATGACTGAGCAATGCAGCCGTGAAAATATCATCCATTTTTTAACTCCAAAATGATCGCAAAATCATATATTAAAAATAATTGTAAGAAGTTGTGTTCAAACTCTGAATTTAATTTCAGATAATTATAAATTAACAATTATCAGTAGATCACGAAATTATTCATGTCAATAAATTTAATGGTTCAATCAAATAAAATTTATCGAAAAAAGGTGGAAACCCGCGTGTCAACAAGGGTGCTGTTGGCAAATCGGCAAGTCTGTAATCAAACAGCACCCTCCATAACTGTCGGGTTTCCGCCTTTTTTCGTCAATTTATAATGAATAATTCTTAATTTATAACTATGCTGAATTATTCTATTTTTTCAGAGTTTGAACACAGCTTCTAAAACTTATAACGAAACAAAGTAGTATATTGTTTTTACAATTAAATTGTGCCATTCTTTGATTATAATACAAAATTGTAATACGCAATACGTCATACGCTTTACGTTAAAAAGCAAAACAACTTAAAAACGTAATACGCATCACGTATTACGAAAAACGAAAGATGAAAAACCATATAGTCATAATCGCCAGCGAATTCAAAGGCAACGAGTTTATCGAGGAAGCACAGAAAAACGATTGGCACGTTACGCTTATCACACGCGAAGATTTGCACGATAACGATTGGAGTTGGACGAGTCTGAACGAAGTAAAATACGTGGACAAAGACGCACGGGAAGAAGAATATCTGCAAGCGATTGTCAATCACGCCGCAAAAATGCCCGTGCATCACGTTGTCGGGATGGACGAATTCGACGTTCTGCCGGCGGCACGGGCGAGAGAATATTTGCAGATTTTCAAAGGTTTGAGCCGTTCGCACGCCTTGCGTTTTCGGGATAAATTGACGATGCGGAATGTCGCTTCGTCAAACGGACTTGATTGCCCCGAATTTATCGGTGTGTTTAATCCGAAGGATATTAATGATTATTTAGAGAGAGTTCCCGCACCTTGGATCATTAAACCACGCACGGAAGTTTCGGCTTTCGGGATTCGCAAATGCGAAAATGCCGAGCAGGTTTGGAACGTCCTGACCGAACTCGATTCACGCAACACCTGGCGGGATCACCCGTCGAAATATCAGATCGAAAGATTTATCGAAGGCAATGTTTATCACGTTGATTCGGTTATTGCAGACGGAAAAATTCTCGCCTGCGGTGTCAGCGAATACGGCACAACGCCGTTTAAAGTTACACACGGCGGCGGAGTTTTTACGACCTCGACAATGGATTTCAAATCAAAAGACCGCAATACATTGGAAAAATTAAATAAGAAATTATTAAAAGCATTCAAGCACGAAAGAGGTGTCGCCCACGCTGAATTTCTAAAATCCGAAGCCGACGGAAAATTCTATCTCGTCGAAGTCGCGGCAAGAGTCGGCGGTGCGTATATCGCCAATGTTTTAGAAAATGCCTGCGGTTTTAACCTCTGGCGTGAATGGGGGAAACTCGAAACCGCGACGGACGAAAATCCTTACAAAAAGCCGAAGCCACGCAAAGAATACGCGGGAATTGCTTTAGCTTTAGCAAAACAAGACCATCCCGACACTTCGCACTACACGGA
The DNA here is from genome assembly GCA_041744535.1 of Pyrinomonadaceae bacterium. Lineage (GTDB taxonomy): Bacteria > Acidobacteriota > Blastocatellia > Pyrinomonadales > Pyrinomonadaceae > Aridibacter. The sequence goes on along the minus strand of JBGTKR010000080.1, from coordinate 6,348 downwards.
CGAAGAGATCGTCTATCGGGTGAATAAACCGAAGCACGTCGGTTTGATCTTCCACTCAAAAAGCAAGGAGCGTTTGGAAGAATTGCTGACGGAATACCGGGAGCGAATCACGAAAGATTTTCTCGAAATTGCTCCCGTCAAAGAGCGTTATGATGCCTGAATAAAAAGGCAAAAGTAAAAAGTTAAAAGGCAAAATTGATTTATCGGTTTTGCTTTTTTTCATTTTAAAACGGTATTCTAAATTCTTTTATGAGATTAGAAGTTAAAACAAACCCGGAAGTTCTCGAACACGATCTGAATCAGTATTTTGGCGAATTAATGAAATTCGAATCAATCGCCGAGGCTGAAAAATCGGAGGTTTACAAAAAGATCGCACCTAAGGTTTTGGAGATTTTGAACGCGATTGTTTTGGAGAATTTCAGCGACGCGGAAACGCGGAAACGCGGGGATGCGGTGAAAAAGGATTTTGTCAGCGTTGCGGCGTGGAATATCGAGCGGGGAAGTTTTTTAGACGGCATAATTGATAAATTAGAAAATCACGAAGATTTACGCGATAAAGATTTATACTTGCTGACCGAATTGGATTACGGAATGGCTCGGAGCGACAATCATTTTGTGGCACGGGAGATCGCTAAAAAGTTAAAACTAAATTACGCATTCGCTCCCGTTTATATTGCTCTGCAAAAGGGAAGCGGAGTTGAGTCGGAAGTTACGGGCGAGAATAAACAATCAATTCACGGGTTGGCTTTGTTCTCAAAATATCCGATAAAAAACGTCTATACCGTGCCGCTTCCGAATGGTAAAGACAAAATGCAGGGCAAGGAAAAACGGCTCGGTTTTCTGCGGGCTTTGATCGCCGACATCGAACATCCGTTGGGAGATTTTCGTGCGGTAACGGTGCATCTTGATGTGCATTGCTCCCGTAAACACCGGCGGAAACAGGTGGAATTGGTTCTCAGACATCTCGAAACTCTGCCGCGTCTGCCGACGATATTTGGCGGTGATTTCAATACGACGACGTATAACGCACAAAATGCGACCGCCGCAATTTTAGGTTTCTGGCATCGCGTTATGATGGGCGTAAAAAAAGTTGCAAAAGAACATTATCCGCATCCCGACAGACGTTTTGAAAAATATTTGTTTGAAGAATTTTATAATTACGGTTACGAATACAAGCAGTTTAACGAGACCGGAGTCGGCACATTGCATTACGATATGGAAAACGCGGCTTATAACACGAACTTGAGCGATTGGGTTCCGGCTTGGTGTTTTCCCTTTATTTTCTGGGCTTCGCGGAAAGTCGGCGGAAAATTTTCGATGCGGCTCGATTGGTTTTTCGGCAGAAATATCGGGATCGCTCCCGGCACAAAACCGAAAACTGTCGGCAATTTAACCAATGACGAAGGCACGCCGCTTTCCGACCACGATGCGATTACTTTGGACTTTGTGCTGCCGAAAAGTTAAGCGAATTTGCGATTTGCGATTTTCAATTTGCGATTGTTCTTAATACCAACTACATTTATCAATTGCGTATAAATCATTTTGCCGAAATACTATTAACGTATAACATTCATCAGCAATCGCAAATCGCAAATTGAAAATCGCAAATTCCTATAGTTTATTTGGAGAATTTTTAAAAAATGTCAGAAGTATCATTTTGTCAGACGCTTACTTTTACCGCTGAAACATTGGATTATGAATCAGTCGAACAAACAAACGGAAATGCAACCGTTATCAGATTTGAAGTAGATCAAAAAGAGGTCAGCCCCGGCGATGTCGTTTTGGTTTTAGAAGATTCGGAAATAGTTTTTCACGGAATTATCGGAGCAATCGAAGACGGAACTGCGATTGCATCCGACCCGAAAGGCTCGCTTTTGCCCGCTACTATTCAATAAAATTTTTGTGCGGATAAAACGGGTCGTATTTATTTACCGCTATCCGTTAGTCATTTTCCATTATTTGACGTTCATCCAATTATCTCCCGCACCGATTTCGACGGTCAGCGGAACGTCGAGTTCAACCGCCGATTCCATTTCCTTAGTAACGAGTTCGAGAACCTTTTCAACCTCATCATTCGGCGATTCGATCAGCAGTTCATCGTGAACCTGCATAATCATTTTTGTTTTTAAGCCTTCGCGTTTTAAGGCTTTATCAACTTTGAGCATTGCGATCTTTACAATGTCGCTGGCAAAACCCTGAATCGGCATATTTATCGCTTCGCGTTCCGCCCTTGAACGCACATTGTAATTACGGTCATTGATCGAAGGCAAATATCTGCGTCGTCCCATAACCGTTGAGATATAACCCTGTTCTTTGGCGACTTCGGGCGTGTCTTCCATAAAGGTTTTGATGCCTTTATAGGTGTCGTAATAATCTTCGATCACGGCTTTTGCTTCGGAACGCGAGATGCCGACTCTTTGTGATAAACCGTAGGCTTCGACGGCGTAAGCGATGGCGAAGTTGACGATTTTTGCAAGACGGCGTTTTTCCTTTAATTCCTCATCCGTTTTTGCGTCGAAAACGAGTTTCGCGGTTTTGGTATGAATATCTTCGTTATTTTTAAACGCTTCGAGCATCACTTCGTCCTGCGTGATGTGTGCGAGAATCCGCAATTCGAGCTGCGAATAGTCGGCGGAAATCAATTTATTTCCTTCTTCGGGAATAAATGCCCGGCGGATTCTGCGTCCGACCTCGGTTCTGATCGGGATATTCTGCAGATTCGGATCGGAAGATGAAAGTCTTCCCGTCGTCGTTACGGTTTGATTTAAGTTTCCGTGAATTCTGCCGTCGTCGTCAATCAGTGTCGGCAAAACATCGGAATATGTCGCTTTGATTTTGTCGAGTTCTCTAAACTCGATAATTAAATTGGCTATTTCATAAGTTTCGCCGATTTCCTGCAAAGCATCTTTACTCGTTGAAATTTTCCCCGTCGGTGTTTTGTGGCGGGTTTCGATATTTAATTCCTGCAAAACTTCGCCGACCTGTTTTGGCGAATTGATATTAAATTCGCGTCCGGCAAGTTCAAATACCTTTTTACTGATTTTTTTGATTTCACCTTTTAAAAATTCCGAAGTTTCGTTCAGACTTTCGACATCAACTTTTAAGCCCGCCATTTCTATTTCAAACAAAACCGGCACAAGCGGCATTTCGATTTCGGTGTAGATTTTTTCCAAATCATCTTCTTCGATCTTATTTCGTAAAAGTGGGGCGAGTTGAAATGCAAAGTCCGCATTTTCGGCTGTGCGGTATTGATTTTCCGTCCAGCCTTCGGGAATTTCACCCGCCGGATCGGTATTTAAATTAAGTTGGGCAAGCGTCGGCAGATCATATTTCGGACGGCTCGAATCGAGCAAATATGCGGCGATCATCGTGTCATCTTCGACGGCTTCGGGTTGAATTCCGAGTTTATTTAAAACAGCGAGATTCGTTTTCAGATCATGTGTGCATTTATCTAAAAAACCGTTTGAAAGAATGTCGCCGAGTTGTTTGATCGCTTCGTCTTTATCATCCTTAAAATTTTCGAGATCAATGTAATTACTAAATCCGCTTGCCGTTGCAATCGCTACACCGAGCGGTTCTTTTTTTGCATAAGAATCGGCTTTATCGGCGGAATTTGAATCGTCAACCAGAAAACTCCAGTTGTCCGTTTCCCAAAGACGGCGAATCAGCTTGTCCAAGTTGTCGCGTGTATCTACAATGTGATAACGTCTGTCCGTTTGAACTATGGGAGAATCAAAACCGTCAAAAAGCGGTGCGGAGTCGGAAAATTCGCGGGTTAAAGTGTTAAATTCGAGTTCGCGGAAAAGCTGATAAGCAAGTTGGCGATTCGGTTCTTCGTGTTTTAAATCACTTAAGTCTAATTTTAGCGGCACTTCCGTATGAACCGTCGCAAGTTCGAGCGACTGGCGTATTTCATCCTGATTTTCCTTGAGCGAGTTCCGGTAAGTTTTGTGCGAAACCTGATCGGCATTTTCCATCGCCGCTTCCGCCGAACCGAATTTCAAGATCAATTTCAAAGCACCTTTTGCACCGATGCCTTTTGCTCCGGGAATATTATCAATCGAATCTCCCATCAATCCCAAATAATCAATAATTTTATCCGGCGGCAGACCGAATTTATTTTCAACCCACGCTTCATCGCACCATTCGACGGGCGGAACGGGAACTTTACGTTTAAGGTTCTGCGAATTCTGCCGCATACATATAATATATGGATCGCTGATGAGTTGGCACAAATCCTTATCGTTGGAAACGATCACGGCTTGCAATTCCTGTTCTTTGCACTGCAGGGCAAGTGTGCCGATAATGTCGTCCGCCTCGAAACCGTCCATTTTTAAGATCGGAATATTAAACGCTTCGCAAACCTTCTCGATAAAGGGCAATTGCGAGGCTAATTCTTCCGGCATATCTTCGCGGTTCGCCTTGTAATGTTCATAGGCATCATGCCGAAATGTCGGTGCGGCGGAGTCAAAAACAGCGGCGATATAATCGGGTTTTTCATCATTCAAAAGTTTGCGTAAAATATTTGTAAAGACAAAAACCGCCTGTGTTATCTGACCTTTCGAGTTCCGCAAGGGTTCGCTTCTTGCTCCCATCGGTGCAAAATAAGCACGGAATATGTGCGACATCGAATCAACTAAAAATACTCGTTTCGGTTCTTTTTTACTCATCATTTATATCTTCAACTTTTTGGACATCTTTCTATTTTTTTCATTTCGTTTGTATGAATAATAATTAATGATGGATAGAGTTACAAGATGAGAGAAGTTTAAGGAATTTGTAAAATAGAAATAGACTTTGCGGAGTTGAAAATAAAATCTTAATTAAAAAAGTTGAAAGCCGATAAGTTTCATTCTAAAACTTATCGGCTTTCGACTTTTTAAGTTTACCAATTCTAATAAATTATTATTCGGATTTCCAACCTTTCAAAAGATTTTCTAAAAAGGCGATGCTGTTCGGATTAACATTTGTTTTTTTGCCGAGTGCGATTGCTTTTTCGGCGGTAATGATCGCTTCTTTTGTGTTGCCCAATTCGCCTAATAATTGCGATTTAAGGAACAGACCGAAATAAGTTTCGGAAGAATTCAACGAATTATTTACCCAACCGAGAGCCTCTTTGTATTTGTCCGTTTGTTTGGTGGAAAAAACATAATTTGCGGCATTCAAAGGTGTGCTGACCATTTGTTTTTGGGCTTCAGTCAAAAGTCTTTTGCCGACCTCACCGACATCAACCTTAAATGGAATCCGCATTTTATCCCAAGCCAAAATTACATCGGCGGAATTATTTGTTACGTCTTCAACTCTGTATTCCAAACTTTCTTTCGATGCGGCATCCATCAAAGGTTTTACCTTCACACGCAAAGCGTCATTTGCTTCCTTATAAGAAAAACTGCCCCACGCATCATTTACTTTATTAAATATCAACGTCCACTCGTTTTTTTCGGGAATAATATGAAATCCGTATTTTCCTTTTGGTAATTGCTGACCGTTTATCGTTACGTCATTCGTTACTTCAAACGTCGTATTTTCATTTGCACCCGCCCGCCAGATTTCGCCGTATGGAACGAGAGCTTTTTCATCTTTTGTTCCAAAAACTTGTCTGTCATTGACATTCGGGCGATGATAAACAATTTTTATTTCCGTATCGCCAACGGTTTGCTCGATACTCTGCCGCTGACTCGCACGCGGATACGTGATTTGTCCGAAGGCAGATTCTGCCGTCGAAATACAAAATAATGCCATTATTAAAAACAACGAAACCTTTTTTAATTCCTTCATAATTTTTACTCCTCAATTTTAAATGATTTTTATTGATGAATTATTGTAGGCTTTTAATGTAGGCGAATCAAATTATAAAAATAAAGCAAAAGCCAAAATCAGCATAGATTTTAGCTTTTGCTTATTATTTTTTGCTGTCTATTCAACTTTTACGAAATCCGTTCCCGTTCTGCCGAAAGTTTCGGGATGATACATTTCTTCGGCTTTGGCGGGCGGCACGACGAATTCGCCCGGCGTAGTTGCTCTGGCAACGTATGTGTAATTGTAAACTCCCGCCCACAACAAAGAACTGAATGCTTCGGCACGTTCATCGCGGAAATTCTGGTGTTCAAACCAGCGTGAACGCCAGTAATAATAGCCGCGTCCGTAGCTTTGAGTTCCGTATTCAATAACCGGAGTGTTTTCATTTCCGCTTGGTGCGGGGGGAATTTCTTCCGTAACGGCTAAACCCGGATTCAGTATTTCCAGTCCCGCAGGTAATGGATCAACAAGTGCGACGTGGTAACGTCTTGCCTGTGCAACCATAGTCAGTTTGACGCGAACTCTCGCACCGGCTTTGATCGTCCATTT
>JBGTKR010000079.1:0-4113 GCA_041744535.1 Pyrinomonadaceae bacterium | reverse complement strand
TTATAAAATTTTCTATGAACAAAATAAATTTCTGTAAATTTCACGGTTTCGGCAATGATTACATTGTTGTTGAAAAAGACAATTTAACCGAAGTTTCCGACATTAATAAGTTCACAAAAAAAATCTGCCATCGCAATACGGGAGTCGGCGGCGACGGAATCGCATTGCTCGAAAAACTCGGTGGAACTGAAGCTGAGTATGGATGCCGCATCATAAATCCCGACGGCAGCGAAGCCGGTTTTTCCGGCAACGGAACACGCTGTGCGGTCGCTTATCTTTTTTATAAAAATTTGTGGAACGACAAAAATTTGAAATTAAAAACAAAAAGCGGAATCAAAAATTATGAGTTTTTAAGCCGCGAAGAAAACACATTTTGGTTTTCGGCGGAACTCGGCAAACCTCATTCAATTACGAATTACGAATTACGAATTACGAATTACGAATCTTCAACTGTTACGCTTGATGTCGGCAATCCCGTTTGTGCAATATTTGTTGAAGATTTTGAATTTAACTGGCGAAAGATCGGAAAAGAAATTGAGTCGCACGAACATTTTCCCGAAAGAACAAATGTCGTTTTTGTTCGGATAATTGATAAAGAAAATGTTGAGATCAAAATCTGGGAACGCGGTGCGGGCGAAACTTCTTCGTCGGGAACTTGCTCAATTGCGGCGGCGGTTGCTTCTGCATTTACAAATCAAACCGACAGAAAAGTTTCCGTCCACGCAATGGGCGGAACAACCGAAGCAATCTGGCGTGAAGATGACGAAATGTTGATTACGGGAAGTGCGGAATTGGCATTTTGCGGTGAATGGTTTGCAGGTAAATTCCTAAAAATTTAATCTTTGATTGACTCAATTATTTGACTTTCTCAGTTTGAAATGAATACTTGATAATTTATTGACACTTATTTAATTTGCTGATAAATTGTATGTGTTCCATAATCAAACAAAGGAGAAAATCAAATGTCCCCGAATAATATTTTTGCAGCTATTGGTCAAAACATACTCCCGAAAGCAAGAACTTCGGATATTGTCGTGCAGGAAGTTGATAAAGATACGTTAGTTTATGATCTGACTGCCGATAAAGCTCATCATCTTAACAAAACTCTTTCTCTGGTCTGGGAAAAATGTGACGGCAAAACCACATTTGATGAGTTGGCTCGGATTTTGAAAAACAAACTGAATATAAAAGTTGAATCTGATTTTATCTGGTTGGCATTAAGCGAACTGGAAAAATCTAATTTATTGGAAGCAAAATTTGAGAAGCAAAACTTTGAAGGATTAACGCGAAGAAAGGTTTTGTTTAAATATGCTTTGCCTACCTTAATGCTGCCGATTATTGTAAGTCTGGTTGCTCCGCAGGCTGTTCAGGCTCAAAGTTGTCCTCCGGGGTTAGGTATGGCGGGAACACCTTGTTTTGATACCACCGATTGTTGTCCGGGATTAACCTGTGTACAATTTCTAGGTGTTATTGGAGCAGGAACATGTCAATCTAGCCAAGTTATAAATTTCTAACTTTTAAGTTTATCGAGGAGTTTACTGTCCCAGAACGCTAGTAAAAGCTATGCAATTTCATTGCAAGATTTATTGGTCTTTATCTTCTTGATATGAACAAAAAGATTAAGCAAATTTTATTTGCGTTCTATTCTTCAAACTTACCTACTTGAAGTAGGTAGTGGTTTAGTCATTGGAGGAACATGTCAAACCGTTATTAAATAATATGTCTGCCTCAAAAACAATTGATGTGTTAAAAAAAGACGCATTATTTTTGATGCCGGATTTTCTGGGTGCAGATTTTTCATCCCGGCTTTGTGATGAGATAAATTCAGCCAAGAAATTTCTTACGCCATTGGAAGACTTTGAAAAAAGAATCGAGAGAAAAGAAAAATTAGCTGGCAGACCGAATGCCGTCTTCGATATTCCCGTCGAATTACAGGAAAAACTGGAAGGAAAAATTCTGGATGTAAAACCCGTCCTTGAGAAACATTTTTCCACCGAATTAGATGAGCTGAAATTAACCTATTACGCCATTTACCACACCGGAGATTTTTTTGAACGTCACGCCGATGCTGCTTCTAATGCAAAGAATATAAACGGTGTCCGACAAACAAAACTCGTCATCGTTGTTTTTCTCAATGATAATGCGGACGATGAAACGGACAAAGACTCCTTTTCGGGCTACACAGGCGGACAACTTACGATTTACGGATTGATAAAAGACAAAAAATTTGAACATTTCGGCTATCCGCTTAGTTGCAAAGCGGGAACATTGGTCGCGTTTCGTTCTACCTGCCTTCACGAAGTTGCCGAAGTAACCAGCGGCACACGCTATGTCGTAAACTCCGGTTTCTATTAAAAATACGTCAGTTCGAGATAAGAAAAGACTTCTAAACTGTTGTTATTCTTATCTTTGCGGTTCTTTGCGTCTTCATCTTGGCGACCTTTGCGGTAAAAAAAAATAAGACTTAACCGCAAAGAACGCAAAGGTTATCGCAAAGGTCGCTAAGATTCATTGAAAATAAAGTAAGTCTTTATTATTCAATAACTTTTATCTCGAACTCACGTTAAAAATCGCTATTTTCCAAAAAATAATTTAAAATAATCGAACTAATCCATTTTTTATTAATTTAGGATAAAGTCTTCTTGAGTTTTGTTTCCGGTAGTTTCAGCTGCCGAGTAATTATTCCGTTGATCTTTAGTGTTCTCGAAAAAAAATATGCAAAAACTAATCACAATCGCATTTCTGTTCGTCTTTTCAATTTCAATCTCCGCCCAAAATCCATATTTTCCCGAACCGCTTTCGATGCGTGAACGGGCGACGGTGATTGACCGTTTGCTTGATGAAAGAGTCGAAACCGTTCTGCCGAAAATTATGCGGCGAGCAGGAATTGATATGTGGATAATTGTTTCACGCGAATATAATGAAGACCCGGTTTTGAAAACTTTTCTGCCGTCAACGTGGCAATCGGCGAGGCGGAATACGATGCTTGTGATTTATGATCCGGGCGTTGGCAAAAAGCTCGAAACTTATGCGATGGCGAGATACGGCGTTGGGAAAATGTTTGTGAAAGCGTGGGATGCAGATAAACAACCCGATCAATGGAAAGCACTTAGCGAATTTATTGTTGCAAAAAATCCGAAGAAGATCGGTATCAATAAATCGGAAAGTTTTGCATTGGCGGACGGGATTTCTTCGATGCAATACGATCAGTTGATGAACGCTCTGCCGAACAATTTCAAAAGCCGCGTAATATCTGCGGAAAATGTCGCCATCGGTTGGCTCGAAACACGGACGGAAAGCGAAATGGCGGTTTATCCGCGAATCGTAAGGATGGCAAAACAGATAATTGCCGAAGGTTTTTCCGAAAAAGTTATCCAGCCGGGCGTAACGACAACCGATGATGTCGTTTGGTGGTATCGGGACAGAATTAACGGACTTGGACTTGAAACGTGGTTTCACCCGTCCGTTTCCATTCAACGCAAAGACCCCGAATCTTTCGAGCATCTGAGAGCATTTTCAGACCGTCCCGAAGACCAAATAATTTTGCCCGGCGATCTGCTCCACGTTGATTTCGGCATTACATATTTGCGACTTAACACCGACACGCAGCAGCACGCTTACGTCTTAAAACCAAATGAAAAAGAACCCCCGAAGTATTTGCAGGATGCGTTTAAAAAAGGAAATCGCGTGCAGGATATTCTGACAGGAAATTTCAAATCAGGCAGAACGGGCAATCAAATTCTAAAAATGTCGCTCGACCAATGCAAAACCGAAAATATCAAATGCACGATCTACACGCACCCAATCGGCTTCCACGGACACGCTGCCGGAACGACCATCGGCTTATGGGATCAACAAGGCGGAGTTCCCGTCAATGGCGATTATCTGCTTTACGAAAATACGGCTCATTCAATCGAACTCAACGCCGCGACTTTTATAAAAGAATGGGATAAGGAAATACGCATAATGCTTGAAGAAGATGCGTTTTTTGATGGCGGGAAGACATATTATATTGACGGCAGACAAACGGAATTGATGACGATCCCGCGAGAATTGAAACCGAATCAGTAAAGTTAGATTGTCAGCAAATTTAGATTTACAGTTGGTGCGTGA
>JBGTKR010000078.1:0-2813 GCA_041744535.1 Pyrinomonadaceae bacterium | reverse complement strand
CGAACAGATTTTACCACAATTTTCTTTTCGCAAAAATTATCTCGTCCAATCCTGAACTGATAAATCAGGCACTTTTTCAAAATCTTTGAGGTTTCTCGAAACTAAAATCGCTTCATTTGCGATTGCAATCGAAGCGATTTTTAAATCCATTGTGCCGATGCGGATTTTGTTTGATTTTAGTTGTTGGAAGATTTTGGCAGATTTTTCGTCAAAGTCTAAAACATCTGTGTTTCGATAGGTTTCCAGAAATTGCTGTAATCTGTCATAGGCAAAAATCTGTTTTTCCATGCTCTTGGCTTTTGCTACGAAAGCTAACCAACCACGCATTTGTTCTTCAAAAGTGATAATGGTTGTGAAAAGTTCGTCAGCCGGAAACTGTTCAAGTTTTTGTCTTAGTTTGGAAGATTCGAGGATTTTTTCGCGGTTTAGCAAACTGAGGCAATCTGTATCGAGAATTATCATTCTTCTTCGTCCTCATCATAAACCATTTTTTGCGACTCACGATATTCCCGTCCGAGTCGCATAGCTTCTTCATGAGCGGGATCATCTGCGAAAACCCCAACGTGATTTTTCCACCAGGGTTCTTCACTCGTTTTGTTCTTTTCAACAACTTTACTTTTTAACAAAGCGACTTCCGCTTCTAAAGTTTCAAGTCTTTTTTCGATTTCAGTATTACTCATAATACGGATATTCTAGCACGATTTAGGTTCATACAATATAATTTTGAATAATTATTCACTTTGACTTTCCCAATACTAAACTGATAAATCCTGCACTTTTTCAACATCTGTTTAGTTTCTAGAAACTCGAAATCGCTACATTTGCAATTGCAATCGAAGCGATTTTCAAATCTACCCGTGCCGATGAAGAAAAGTTAAAAGGTAAAAATCAGATCAAGTCGCTTAAAATTACTACATTGATATTTGAAAGACGTTTGAAACCGTTGTCGTTGGTGATCAGATATTCACAGTTTGCCGAAAATGCGGTTGCGGTGTGGATCGCGTCGGGAGTTTTCAAGTTTTGGACGGCACGCAGATTTGCCGATTCTCTTAAAATATCCCGATTGATCGGCGAAAGTTGAATATCGGTGTTTGTTAAAAGCGTTTCGTAAGTGGAAATTAAGGTTTGATTATTCTGTTTGATCGGTTGAACCAGAGTTTCAAGCAAAGTGAGTTCACTTGTATAAACTTCGATTTCATTGTCTTTCAGCGATTGCCAAAGCGGGGTTAACAGTTGCCAATAATCTGTGTGTTTCTCTACGCTGTAAATTATCGGCGAAGTATCAAGATAAACTTTTGCGTTCAGCGGAAAACTTAATTGTCCCAAGATTCACGCTCCGATTTCAAATGTTTATCAACTTCCTGAGCAGAAGCGAAAACTTTCTCATTTTGAATATTTTGCAGTAAATCCAGAGCCGTTTGCGGTTTATCTCCGTTTCCATTACCGCTTAAATTCTGCAAAATAATTGTCGCAAGCCGCAGCTTTTCATCATCAGGAAGCGGCGAGATATTTTGCTGATAAATTGTTTGTGCATTTTGCATATCAAGTCTAAATATATCACTTTTTTGTATTTGTGAAAATAGTTGAGATAATTACTAGCAAGGAAATATCTCATAATTTTATCGCGTCCAATCCTGAACCGTTAAATCAGCTCTTTTTTAAAATCTGTTTGATTCTCGAAACTAAAATCGCTTCATTGGCGACTGAAATTGAAGTAACCTTCAATTTCATTGTACCGAAAAAAAATAATCGACAATGATTTCTACGGCAGATCGGCGAGCATCAGGCGGCTTGATTTTTCTACTATTGTACAGAGTAGAGTTTTTTCGTGGGTTGTGATGTGAACTCCGTTAAAGTTCGGCGGTAAATTGTATTTACCGGGAGCGTCTATTACTTTTTCGGCGGCGAAATCGTAGAATTTTGCCGTGTAATTTTGGTTGAGGCTTACTTCCAGAAAAAATATGCCGTTTTCCTGTATTGTCCAGACATTATGAATGCCGGAGGCTTCGAATTTCATTATGGATTCTTCCGTTCCGCCTTCTGTCGGGAGTCGCCATAACCGGTCGGGAAATTCCTGTTTTGTATAAAACAAGGTTTTATTATCGGGAGAGAGCATCGCCCGATAGCCGCCGTTTTTAGTAACCTGGACGGCTTTGCCCGTTCCGTCGGCATTTGTTTTCCAAATATTCTGTTTGCCCGAACGATTTGATGAATAATAGATATATTTGCCGTCCGCACTCCACACCGGAAAATCTTCTTGGACTCCTTCCGGCGAAATTCGCCGCTGAATACCGCCTTCCACTGAAATTATATAATTATAAAAATTTTCGCCTTCTTTTTGGTTAAAAACGATGCTTGAACCGTCGGGTGAATATTTCGGTGAACTTGACGGAAATGGCGTATCGGTAATTTGTCTTAGATTTTCCCCGTCCGAGTCCATCGTCCAGATTTGATATTCGCCCGTGCGGTTTGTTTGAAAAGCGATGCGAGAGCCGTCGGGTGAATATTGCGGAAAGAACTCGGTGAACTGCGAATCAATCAACTTGTTTCCCGTTTGCCCGTCCGGCGGAACTCGCCAGATCGTCCATTTCTGAACGTCTTCAGCAAAAACTAAATTTTTACCGTTCGGAGACAAGTCAATATTTGTGATGCTTTCAATGCCTGTCGAAACAATTTCAGATTCGCCGCCGTCTGCCGGAATACGCCGCATAATTGTCTGATTCTGCGGTCTGATCGGTACGTAATAGATATATTCGCCGTCCGCACTCCACGCCAGAGAATTTATGATCATATTATCAAATGTAATTTGACGC
>JBGTKR010000077.1:0-17009 GCA_041744535.1 Pyrinomonadaceae bacterium | reverse complement strand
CCCTGATAAACCGCTTCGACCAAATCTTCGGGCGTGCCGACTCCCATCAAATATCGCGGAGCATCCTTCGGCATCTGTTTTGCCAAAAATTCCAGAACTTCATACATTACGCTTTTTTCTTCACCGACGCTCAAACCGCCGATGGCGTATCCGTCAAAACCGATCTCAACCGTTCTCGTTAGACTCTCCTCACGCAGATCGAGATGTCCCGCACCTTGAATTATACCGAACAATGCCTGCCGTCCGCTCAGATTTTCCGTTTCCAAAAATCCCGTGTCAAGTCCTTCGTCTTGCAATTTAATAAATTTTTCCTTTGATCTCAAAGCCCACCGTGCCGTTAATTCCAGACTTTTTCTTGTCAATTCGTGTCCGACATCGCCCGCCAAACATTCGTCCAAAACCATCACGATCTCCGAACCGAGTGCCGCTTGAACTTCCATCGAAACTTCCGGCGACATAAACATTTTCGTCCCGTCCAAGTGTGAACGAAACTCAACGCCTTCCTCATTCATTTTCCGCAAATCCGCTAAGGAAAAAACCTGAAACCCGCCCGAATCGGTCAAAAGTGAGCGATTCCAGGTCGAAAATTTATGCAAACCGCCGAGTTTCCGAATGATTTCAGTTCCCGGACGAAGCCATAAATGATACGTATTGCCTAAGATAATTCTCGCGTCGAGTTCATCTTCGAGCCATTCAAACCGCACGCCTTTGACCGTGGCTTGCGTTCCGACGGGCATAAAAACAGGCGTTTCAATTTCTGAACGCCTCGTTTTTATAATTCCTGCTCTCGCCTCACCATCTTGAGCGGTTACTTTCCATTCGATATTCATAGCAATTACGAATTTCAAATTACGAATTACGAATTGTTTTTGCTTGTAATTTGAATTTTTCCGATTATCTTTAATAATTCTTCTACATCTGCAAGCAAACTTACTGCTTGTTTTTCATCAAAATAATCCGTCGCTTGCAACAATCTGATCCAATATTTTGTTTCTCTGGCTTCTTTATATGCAATGCTGAGTTTGGAAATAAAATCAGCTTTTGACTGTCCTCCGGTTGCTTCTTCCGCATTTGCTCCAATCGAAGTCCCGCATCTTAAAAACTGTTTTGACAAGACAAACTCTTTCTTCTCAGAAACCAAAAACTGATAAGCCCGCACAACACGAATAGCAAACGCGAAACTCTTATCCAACAAAATATTCTCTTTCATAAAATTATTTCACAATCAGAAAAAGTTCTTTCTCTTAATTTGTAATTCGTAATTTGAAATTCGTAATTCATTTGGACTTTCCAAGTAAAGTCCAAATATTTGCTGCTCCAACTGCGGTTTCCGAAACGATTTTTCCGTCTTCATTGACAAGCACGGCGGAAGGCGTTCCGTTCATTCCGAATTCCTGAGCAATTTCGCCTTTTTCCTCAAGCAAGATCGGCGATTGTATATTAAATTCTTTGTGTGCTTCTTCATCTCCGCTTGAAAGTAAAATCAAATTCGGCTCATCCTGTCCTTTCGCCTTGTCCCAGTCTCGAAGTTCATCAAGCATATTTACGCAATGAGGACAAGTTGCACTCCAATAAGCAACGAGTGTTTTCCTGCCCTTCAGATTTTCATTCGTGATCTCACGACCGTTCAAGTCCTTTAAACTGAATTCGGGAATTATAGTGCCTAACTTAGTTTCTTCGTTTCCATTATCAGAAACAAAAATTAAGCCATCGGAAAAATCGTCTTCTCTGATTTTCTCGATAAGTTTATCAATGTCGGAATCTCCGGCGGCAATTTTGCTGGCGATTGTGCCGCCCGCATTTACAAGAAGTGCCGTCGGAGTCCATTTTGCTTCGAGTTCGTCGGCAACTTCGCGGTCTTCCTGCAAAAGAATTGTTTTAAATGAAGCACCGCCGAATTTTGCCAGATTCTCCTTTGCATTGCCATTGCTGATAAAAACAAAATTGAGTTTGTCTTTTAACTGCTCCTGCCATTCTTCAACTTTCGGAAGCAAGAATTCGCAAGGGTTACAACTCGGACTGACGAAAAATAAAAGTGTCGGTTTGCTGTTGGCAAAAACGCTTGTCAAAGCGACTTGTTTGCCGGTGGTATCTTTTAATTGAAATTCGGGAACGGGCGAACCGATCGGCAATCCGGCTTTCGGATCTTCCACGCCGTCTCTTTCAACCTCCCGTCCGCCTTCGTGCGAAAGCAGTTCGATAACTTCGATCCGCCGCAGAATCTGCGTCTGCTGTTCTGTTATCTTCTTCAAATAATAAAGAACTCCGAATAAAAATCCGACGATCACAACACCAAAAATAATCTGCATAATTCCCGTTTCACCTGCACCTGAATTTGTAATTTCCAAGCCTTGATTTTCGCTTCCCGAAAGAACCAAAAACAAAGCCAACACCGCAAAAGCCGCATTTCTCAGCAGACTTTTGACGCTGACGGGTTCGGAATGAATCTGCCCGAAACAATGACAATCGGGAGCATTTCCCTGCTTCATCTGCCACAGCATTCCGCCGATAAATACTAATAACAGTAAAAATCCGCCAATCGCACCAAACCACGAAGTTTGCACAAAAAGCAGTAAAATTGCAATCCCGATCTCCGCCAACGGCAAAAGAACCGAAGCGGGTTTTGCCAAATCTTCCGGCATACCGAAACTTTTAACGGCTTTTTCCGAACCTTCCAGATCGAGCAGTTTCCCAATTCCCGCGAGTGCAAAAATTCCGAACAAAAATAATCTAATTATTAATAACAATATTTCCATAAAAAATTTTATAAGCGGTAACTGGTAACTGATAACTGGTAATTTTTATTTTTCCCCATTTTTGATATTTTTTTTTGCTGTTTTAATTGAAGATGTTAGGAGTTTTTGTAATTCTTGGCAATCCGTTAATAAAGATTCAGCTTGTTTTTCCGTCAAATAATCGCTGTCCCGTAAAATTCTCAACCAATAATCCTTTTCAAATGCTTTTTTCTGTGCGATTGATAATTTAGCGTGAGTTCGAGATAAAAGTTATTGAATAATAAAGACTTACTTGATTTTCAATGAATCTTAGCGACCTTTGCGTTAACCTTTGCGTTCTTTGCGGTTAATTCTTGTTTTTTTTTACCGCAAATGTCGCCAAGATGAAGCCGCAAAGAACCGCAAAGGTAAGAATAACAACAGTTTAGAAGTCTTTTCTTATCTCGAACTGATGTTAATTTATGCACAAAATCACTTTTCGATTGAGCCTGATTTCCTTCTTCAACATTCACCCCGATTGATGTCCCCGATCTTAAAATCTGTTTTGACAAAACGTACTCTTTCTTTTCAGCAACAATATATTTATAAAGTTTCACAATACGTAAAGCAAAACTATAAGATTTATCTTTCAATACACTTTCTTTCATCTATATTTCTTAATCACTCACCACTCACCACTCACCACTTACCACTTACCGTTTACCACTTTTCCCTTTGCTTTTATGACGCTCTTTTATTCTGACGGGGGTGGCGAAAAACTCGAAGGCTTCACGTAATTGATTTTCAATATACCGCAAATATGAAAAATGTAAACCCGCTTTTCCCTGTCCGCCGGAAGTAAATAAAATAAAGAATGGCGGACGAATTCCCGCCTGCGTTAAATATTTTACGTGCAGACGGACTCTGCCGCCTTTGCCCGGTGCCATTCCGCCGCCGCCTCGCGGCTGCATCACGACCTTTTCAAAAAATTCGTTTAATTTCGATGTCGTGATTCTTATATTTCTCGCCTCATTGGCTTTTTCGACCAGCGGCAGAATCTTTGAAATTCTTTGCCCCGATAAAGCCGAAGTTGTAATGATCGGCGACCAATCAAGAAACTTCATTTTATCGCGGAAATTTCTCTCGAATTCGCTGACCGTTCCCGTGTCTTTTTCCTGAACCAAATCCCATTTATTGATTACGGTTATAATACTGCAACCCGAATCAACCGCATATCCGCCAATAGTTGCATCTGAATTCGTAACTCCTTCTTCCGCATCAATTACAAGAATCGCAACGTCCGCCCGTTCGAGGGCTTTGCGAGCCATTATAACGGAAAGTTTCTCCGCCATTTCCGTTGTTTTTCCTTTCCGACGGATTCCCGCCGTGTCAATCAGAAGAAATTTCTGCCCGTCAATTTCCAATTCCGTATCAATCGCATCCCGCGTCGTCCCGGCAATCGGCGAAACGATGACTCTTTCTTCAC
This sequence comes from Pyrinomonadaceae bacterium, assembly GCA_041744535.1. GTDB lineage: Bacteria > Acidobacteriota > Blastocatellia > Pyrinomonadales > Pyrinomonadaceae > Aridibacter. The sequence continues at coordinate 12,809 of JBGTKR010000077.1, read as the reverse complement.
CTAAAATTTTATTCAGGATAGAAGATTTCCCGACATTCGGACGACCGATTATCGCCAGTTTTATCTCGTCCTCGTTTTCTTCATAATCCTCTTCGGGAAATTCCAGAACTTCAAATAAAACTTCGAGCAAATCTCCCGCATTTGTTCCGTGTTCAGCCGAAACGGGCACAACATCAAATCCGAATTTATAAAATTCCGCCGCTTCTTCGGCAACCTGTTTTGTTTCGGATTTATTTGCCGCAATAAAAACCGGCTTTTTCAGATTTCTCAGTAAAATCCCGATCTCTTCATCAAGCGGCGTAATGCCGTCGCGGGCATCCACAACCCAAATAATCGCCTGTGCCTGCGAGATCGCAAAATCCGCCTGCTTAAAAATATTCAACGGAATTATCGCCTCATCGTCCGGCACGATTCCGCCTGTATCAACGAGTTCAAATGTTTTCGTCCGCCATTCGACAAACCCGTAAATTCTGTCGCGTGTAATTCCCGGTTCATCGCCGACAATAGATTTGCGGCTTCCCACCAAGCGGTTAAACAGTGTTGATTTTCCGACATTCGGACGACCGATGATTGCTACAAGAGGTTGATTCATAATTTTATGCGGCGACTTTTTCGATTATATTTTCCATTTCGGCGGGCAGATGTATTCGCAAAAAACATTCCGCCCGGTAAATTGATTCTTCGCCTTTCTCGTCCGTAACTTGAACCAATTCATCACCAAAAAAAACGGCGTTATAAATTTTTCGCTTTTGCAAAAGTTCTTCATTATCCGACTTTATGCAAACCGCCAAACCTTTAGTTTTCGGCAAATCCGATTTTTTATCTTTCACGAGTCCGCGAAACATTCCGCGTTTGCCCTTTGAAAAATCATATTCCTTTTTCATAATTTTCTCTCTCACTTTTGGTCGGTTTTCTTGCACTAATTATTCTTATAAGTTCCTCATCAAATGTATGTGAAATAATCAATAATCGTCCTGTTAAAGATTCACCGATTGTAATAAATCTCCGTTCATCAAAGGAATGTTCCTCATCAACTATTGTAATGGTAAAGTCATCTTCAAAAACAGTTTCCGCCTCTTCAAATGAAACATTATGCTTATTGAAGTTCGTTTCGGCTTTATTCTTATCCCACTTTATTTCCATTTAATTTCTGCATAATATTTTCAAATTCTGTGATAGATCACTGCATTAGAGTATGTTTTCCGGTATTTTACAGCACTCTGCGAATATTTGAAATTCAAAATTATAAATATAACATTCGTAATCGTTTTAAGTCTTCCTTACAAGAATTTTTAATTTTTCGATCTTCGTCAAAAGAATTCAAAACAGCTTTTATTAATGGAGTCAGGTTCTTTGGTATGTTGTTTGCACTGTTTGCACAAGGTCTAAATATAAAGTAAATAGTGTATCAATTCTGGACACTATCAAAAATTTGAATAAAAAATCTATGAATATCAAAACATTAAAAAAACACAATAAAGCTAATATCAAAACGGTTTTTGCAGTATTTGCGATAGCCGTATCATTAATTTTCGTCAATGCCTGTTCCGATGCGGCAACCGAAAGAGCCGAAGAAACCGGCGGCGTAACGGCTCAACAGATCATCGAAAATCCCGAAGCCTACGTCGGCAAAACGGTTACGGTCAGCGGCGATGTCGAAGAAATTTACGATCCGCGTGCATTTGATATGGACAGCAGCACGAGCATCGGAAATTTGCTCGTCATCGGCACAACACCGTTTCCGAAATTTCCCGATGAAAACGGGCGTGTCGTCGCCAAGGGCGATATTGCAACCGTAACGGGCGTTGTCAAAATGTTGACTACCGTCGAAGATGTCGAGCGTGAGATCGGTTGGGATTTAACGCCTGAGATCGAAACTACTTATAAAACAAAACCTGTTTTGATCGCCCAAAACTCCAGTTTCCGTGCGGGAACGGCAACGAATGATTCAACGGTTATGAAAGATGCGGATAATACTTTGACGACCGACAATACCGCTGAAATGACTGATGCAAATACGGTTGATAAAAAGGTCGTTTCCGACCCGAACACGAAAACTGAGATCGTCAATTTCAGCGATTTTGAAAAAGCGGTTGACCGTAAATCATTTGTCGGGAGAAGAATACGGCTCGAAGCCGTAAATGTTCAAAGCGTTGTCGGTGATCGTGCGTTTTATGTCGGCACGAGTCCGGGCAAACGCATTCTGATAATTTTTCAGGAGGAAGCCACTCCGAATACGACGGTTGAAGGAAAGGTTGATATTGACCGTGGGCAGAAAGTTTCGATTGACGGCGTGGTCAGAGCAATGCCGCCCGTCGAAGAAGCCAAAAGGCAATTCGGTAAATTGATGTCGGCTGAAACTCTCAACGGTTTGCGAAATGAGGAAACTTATATTTACACGGACGATCCCAAAATTATTCAATCTAAAAAATAAGACTTGCAGATAAAAATAAAGGTGAGATTTTCAGCGAATGAAAATCTCACCTTCAAAATTTTAAAGTCCGGTTTCTAGAATCTAAAAATGGATAAAATTCCCTGCAAAACAGTTCCAAGCAAGCTGTAACTGCCGTTTGAATATCTGCCGTATTGGTTATTTTGATTGTAGCCGTCTCTATATCCGCGTTCAAAACCCTGACGGAAATAGTATTGATATTCGTTCAAGCTAACGTGATAATTATCGTAACCGTAAGAAGCATCGTTGTAACCGTAAGCATCGCGTGAATTATTTCTCCAACCGTCGTATCTGTCGGCTTGTCCGGCTCGATAACCCTGATCGTAACCTTCATTTACCGCACGTCTTAACATCGAAGCACCGTAACTGCTGGTGTAATAATAGCTTCCGTTTCGTCTGTAACGGTAATCGTTTCTCAAATTATTATAATATCTGGCTTGCTGTAAACGCCGTTGATCCTGACGCAGACGCTGATAATACCTCTGTTGATATTGAAGTCTGCGGACTCTTCTCTGCTGCCGCAATTGTCGTTGATAGTTTTCATAACGTCTGTGTCGGTTGCGGTGAGCTTGTTGATAACTTCTCAAACGCTCGCGTTGCAAAGTTCTCTGCTGATTACGGTTATAAACCCTGTAACTGCCTCTTGAGTTTCCGTATCCACGATTGCGATTTACATTATTATTTCGATTTCGTGAGTTATTTCGATTTCGTGCATCACGCCTGTTTTGTTCGGCTCTGATTCTTGCACGTCTTTGTTCTTCGATCCTTCTTTGCTGATTGATTCGTGTTTGATTTTGTCGGCGTTGAGCATTTCTCTGTTGCTCCGCACGAATTCTTGCACGATTTTGCTCATCAATCCGTCGTTGATTATTTCGGCGTTCCTGAATCTGCTGATTACGGCGGTTTTGATTGTTCCGTGCCTGATTTTGTTGAGTGCGGCGGTTTTGAATTTGCTGAGTGCGGCGAGATTGTTCTTGTTGTCTGCGACGAATTTCAGCCTGACGCTGACTATTTCTTTGATTTTGAGTTGAACGATTGTTTGTTTGAGTTCGATTATTGCTGCGGTTTCGATTTCTTTCATTTATACGAATCTGCCTTCGTTCCTTAAATTCCGCGTTTCTTTTGTCATTTTTCTCTTTACTTTTTTCTACCTTCTTCGGTTGACGTTCCCGATTTCTGTTGCGATCTCTCTGCCCGAAAATATCGGCTGTTCCGACCAGAAATAAAAGACCGACAACAAAAAAAGCGGCTAAACTGTTAATACTTCTCAATTTCATTGCTCTTCCTCTTAGTTAAATTTAAAACCCGTTGAAAGTTTTAGTTATAAGTTATAAAGAGCAAACACCATTCCGAACGGAAAAATCAGCCTGAAACTTCTATTTCCAACTATTTCGGATACGGTATCGTATGGCAATAAACCGTATCGTTTATTCTTTTTTTATTTTTTTCAAATTTTCCTGACTGTTGGCAAAATCTGCAGCTCTCTCATAAGTTGCTGTTATTTACATACTTAACCCATGTTTTTTTATTTTATTAACCACTTGAGCAAAACTTGAGTTATTTTTTTTAAGTTCTATTCAATAATTTCTCAAGTCAAGTATTTTAATCTCTCAAACATAGAGAAATAACCAAAGTTTACGGAGCTTTTAACCGAAAACTTCAAATTAAATAAAAAATTTGGGAGATTAAAAAATGAAAAAGAGCAGAATCAGAAATAACTTTATTAGAAGATTTAGATTATCAGCGGCAGCTTTTACAATGTTTGCAATGATTGCTTCCGTATCATTTAACAGCTTATTCAATTCGAATGCTTCGGGAATTACTGATTCGTTTATAATTCAATTGAAAGGCGATTCGGCTGCGGTTTGGAAGGCAAAACAGGAAAAAGCCGGTTATGATATTTCAAACGAGCAGTTGCAGGAATACAGAAATTCGTTGGTATCGAAACAAAACGCTTTTCTGGCACAACTCGAAGCACAGGGCATCAATTATGAACTGGACGGAGTTGACATAAAAGATTTTGACGGTAATACGGCGAAACGGGCTGATTACCGTTTTAGTTTGGTTTTAAACGGAGTTACTTTAAAAATTCCGGCTTCGGCAGTCGGCGTGATCCGCTCGATGCCGGAAGTTAAAAAGGTTGAACCGAATGTAAATTTGAGTATTGATTTGGGCAAAAGCGTTCCGTATGTTAAAGCACCGGAAGTTTACGGGCAGGTTGCGGAGTTGACGCAATTCGATAATCACCGGGAAGGTTTTGAAGGACAGGGTATCAATATCGCCGTTCTCGATACGGGCATTGACTGGGCACATCCGATGTTCGGCGGTGATCCGACTCCTCCGCGACTTGGTGTTGCACCTTTTACAGCCGCAACCAATTACAATCAAAAAGTTATTTATTATCTGTCTTTTTCAGGCGGATTGATTGACGATTTCGGACACGGCACACACGCTTCATCCAACGCGGCAGGCTATAAAGCAACCGCACCGGGTAAGGACGGAATTCCTTTAACCGCCGATGATGAAAATATTCACGGCGTAGCTCCGCAGGCACGTTTAATGGGCTACAAAGTCTGCACCGGAACGGGAAGCTGTGTCAGTGCTTCAACAATTTTAGGTATCGAAGATGCCGTTTCTCCGACGACTTTAACGCTTCAACCGAAACCCGTCGCACACGTTATCAATATGAGTCTGGGCGGCACGGGAACGCCCGACAGTGCGACGGCACTTGCAGCGGACGCGGCGGCACTTATGGGAACGACGGTTGTTGCTTCGGCAGGAAATTCTGGTCCGGGCGAAAGCACGATCGGTGCTCCTTCGACGGGTCGCCACGTAATTTCGGTTGCGGCAACAACGCATCCGGGTGCGGCAAATGCCAACTGGTCGGTTGATGTCTTAAAAGCAAATGCAGTTCCGGGCAATCAAGTCGGTGCGGTAACACCCGCCAGAAATTTAGCGGCGGAAGACGGCTTCGGACGCATCAAATTATATCCGATGGCTGGCACACCCGATCCGGCGGCAGGTTCAATCGCACAAAGATATTCGCTGGTCAATATAGTTACTGTTACTTCAAGCTATCCGGCATCGGTTCGCGGAAGAATCGCTCTGGTAAAAAGATCGGCAGTCAGCTCGGCAACATTTGCACAAATCTGTAATGATGCCGGATTAAACGGTGCTGTCGGTATGGTTTTGATTTCGACCACGACGAATCCGACGGCTTTGAAAGGCACGATTCCCTGTGCGATTGTTGCTCCGGCGGATGGAGATATTTTAATTGATGCGATGTCTTCAACCGATGACAATGCAGTTGATCCGCCGAACGGAACGGTTTCCGAGCTTCTGATTCGTATTAATCCGTTTTTAACCGACGTATTTGTCGGCGAAACGGCTGGTTTCAGCTCGCGTGGTCCGGTTGCAGGTTTAGGTCAGGTAAAACCCGATGTAACCGCTCCGGGTGTCGGCATTATCGGTGCAACAGTAAGAGCCGGTGCGGCGACAACGGGCGGCGGAACGATGTTCAATCCGACCGGATATATTGCGGCAAACGGAACGAGTTTTTCGGGACCGCACGTTGCCGGAACGGTCGCACTTATCAAACAGGCACATCTGAACTGGACACCGGATATGATCCGCACGGCTTTAATCAATACGTCGACGAATATGCGAAGAACGGATAACACCGCTAAAGCAGACGGTAATTCATCCGACTCGGTTCTCGAACAAGGCGGCGGTTTGATAAATGTTCCGGCTGCCATTTTTGCAAAATCAATAATGGGCGTAACCGCCGACGGCATCACGCTTCCCGGTATTCTCGGAAGTCATTCATTCGGTGAAACGGCGATTTTGAACAACCGTGTTTTGAATCAAAAAGAAGTTACGGTAACTATCCGCGATACATCGGGCGAAGGCGGAACATACAATCTTTCGGTTGCCGATAACCGCCAGACCGAACGCGACGGAATTACTCCTTCCGTAAGTCAATCAACCGTATCCGTTCCGGCAAACGGCGAAGCGACATTTAAGGCAAAAATCGCTCTTGACGGAGATAAAATCCGCGATGAATCAACGATTCAGCTTCAATGGTATGTCGTTGCAAAACGTCAGGGAAGCAATGAAACCCTGCGTATGCCGATGTATCTGCGGGCTACTCCTTCATTGCCCTCAAATGCAATTTCCAATTCGGAAACGACGACATATACGGGAACTGTTTTAGCCAGCGATGCCGGAACACAACGCGATAACGATCTGTATCTTTTAGAAGATGTAAGTTATGTTGACGTTCCGTTTGAAGCCGATGCCGCAACTGCAAAAATCAGTGCAACATTAAATTGGGACATCGCCGCTTCTTCACCGGAAGCAGGTGCGGGAGTTCCCGACTTAGACTTCCTTCTGTTTGATCCGAACGGAAATGAAATCGGAAGTTCCGGCAACGGCGACACAATCGAGCATATCGAAGCGGACGCGACAATTCCGGGAACATACATTTACAGAGTTTACGGATGGGCAAATGGTCCGACCGATTTTGAGGTCGAAAGCACGCTTCTTAAAGGCAGTGCCGCTCCGGTAGTCCAACAGTTCGCTGCTGATTTTGTAAATAACGGCACTCGCTTTGATTTCGATGGAAACTATACTTTGAGCTGGCAGCCGCAGGGCGGAGTTGAAAAGTATGAGATCGAAGAATCGGTTAACGGCGGAAACTGGTCTGTTGTCAGAACGGTTGACGGAAATGCGACCAGCACAGCATTCGAGAATATTTCCGACGGCACACGCAGTTACCGAATCCGTTCGATCACACCGGGCTTGATCGGTAAATACGTAACCGCACCGAGCAATGTCGAAAGCATAACCGTTTCAAAACGGGCTGAAATCAATGCCACCGATGCAATTGCTTTGGTTAATAAATCAATCGTATTTGCGGGCGGTAAAACCGATTTGAGTTCAGCTTTGAAAAACGAGTCAACAACCGTTTTCTATCCGAATACTTACCTCGATATAGTTTCGGTAGAATCAGCCGGAAATTCGGTCAGAGTTGAAAATGCCGCTAACGGAAAAGACGGCGTAAAAGGTATTGCCGTATTTGATTATTCGCAGTCAACCGGAAATTCATTTGCTCCGGGTGCGGAAAGCAGTCCGCAGTTGATCAGATTCAGCAATCCGAATACGGTTCTGTTCACATTCACCGTCAGAGTTCGTTCAAATGTCCTGACCGGAAACTCCGGCGGAACAAGCGGTTCGCCATCAGGCACTTCAGGCGGAACGAGCGGCGGCGAAAGTTCAGGTTCAGGCGGGACTTCGACAAGTTCTTCAACAGGCGGAACTTCTCTGCTGAAATTTACGGTTAATCCTTTAACCAAAACGGTCAGCCTGCTGAAATAAATCTTAAATGATTTAATTTCTGAAACTAAAAAGCGGAGAAAACTCTGGAAAGTTTTCTCCGCTGATTTTTTCTTTAAATTCCTTATTTTATCCCTTCAGGAATTGATAATTAACATAAACATCTACGGATTTATCATTAATTCTGTGCCGCATTCCGAGAGCTTTCATCCGTAAACTTCCCGAATCCTGAATCGGAAATGTAAAAGAGATTTTATCCATTTTAACGATCTCGATCGGATTTATTTTTTTATCAATCGAACTCTGCACCAGCCGACCTAAAAACTCGCCGCCGAGTCCGCCCGCACCGTTCAGACTTACATTCAAAACCTTCGCATTCCCGACAAGTGCCTGTTTATTTCTATCAAAAGCCAATTCGATATTAGTTTCCGCCCAACCTTGAAATGCGATACAGCCGACAAGCGGCGGATTATAATTTCCATCAAACGCAATCGGCACATAGATTTTTCCCTGCCGAAAACGAACCGCAGTTTTTACGCCGTTTACTTCGCGTAACAAACGGATTGATTCGTCGCAAATCAGTGGTGAGTGGTAAGTGGTAAGTGGTAAGTTTGCGTTTTGAAAGATTGAATTTTTATTCTGGTCAACTTTTTCGTTTTGCAATTCCGCTAATGAAATTTTCGGCGGTTTCAGATTCTTAAAAACCGATTCCAGCAAAGCGTCAAAAAACTGCTCGTTCAGAGAAATTTTTATCTCGGCATTCTGGGCATTCGCAATATTCACAACCGCAAACATTACGATCATTAAACTTATTATTTTCTTTTTCATTTGGTTTTTATTCGCTTCGGGAGTTTTATAATCTGTCTTAACTAAAGATGCGTCAATGAATTTGCAAGTTGGAATTTAATATAAACAAAAATGCGGACAAGCCAAAATGTTTTGACCTGTCCGCAAAAAATTCAAGTTAATCAAGCAAGTAAATGTAAGCAAGTATAAAGAATTATTAAAGACTCGATAGACTATTTTGTTTTTACTTTTTACCTTTTACTTGCTGATTATTTGTTTGAAAGTTATCGGTGAACACTCTTAGAAACTGTGTTCAAACTCTGAAAATACGGAAGGATCGGGCAGAAATTATAAATTAGTAATTATTCATTATAAATTATTTAGGAGTAGATAAATCCTTTGTTTTCTCCAAGTTAATTTATAATTTATAATTTATAATTTATAATTTTCCGAACTAGAATTTAGAGTTTGAACACAACTTCTTAACTGACTGCTGACCGCTGACTGCTGACCACTAATTAAAATTTATGTTTTTGAATTCGTATCGGCTGATTTTTCTTTTTCATCAGCAGCTTTTGCTTTGTTTTCGACAACTTCAAAACCTTTGTCCTTCCATTCAAGTTCGATTTTGGTAGTTTTCCCGTCAACTTTTTCCTTTGACTTGACCACTTCAAAATTACCTTTATTAAATTTCACGTCGCCGAACATTTCAACCAGAAGTTTGCCGTCTTTGGCGGAAATCTCTTTGATCCCGTTTTTCTCTCCGCCGGCGGTTTCAAAATTCCAGAGCAATTTCGGCTTTTCATTTTCGAGCGTATAAACATAAACCATATTCGATTTAGCATCTTTTTCGCCCGTAATTCCAACCTCGACAATCGCTTCATCTATCTTGTCGCCCGTCAGATCGGCATATTGAACTTTGCCCAATTCCGCACCTTTTGCAGTTTTAGTTTTTTCCAATTTGCCGTCTTTCAAAGTTAAAGATTTCTCCATTTCATCCTTTGCACCAATTTCCATCGGATACGAAAAATTCTTAAAATCAACCTTTGCCATCGGCGATTCATTTTCATTGACGGCAGTTTCGCCTTTTGTGTCGTTTTCGATATTTGTTTCCTTAGCATTTTCCGTCCAACAGGCTGAAGTTATCAACAAACCAAATGTCAAAACCAAGCCGATCATAAGCGTAAATTTCTTACTCATATTTTTTTTACCTTTATTCATAATATTTCCTTGCTCACAAATTAAGTTTATTTTTTTTCTTGCAAGCACTCACGATTAAACGCCATTTCCATTCGGTTAAATACGTTGTTTAACACGACAAACAGTTGTGGCAAGCCTCACAAGCAAATGTGGCTTGAGTTGTATATTTTTGATTTTTGGTAAATCTGAGAATTATTTGAAACCGAATAAACTTCGTATTTATAAGCAGTTAATCCAGTTTAAGATTAATGTTTACAAACCGCTTCGTACAATATCGTGTAATCTTAATAAACCGATGCAAAGTTCATTTTCATCAAGGACAGGCAAAACCGAAATTTGCCTCGGACGGTCTTCCATTAATTTCAGAGCATCAAACGCAAGCATTTCAGGGTTTGCGATAGTTGGATTTTTGGTCAGCATTTGTTCGGCTTTTAGGTTTTTAAAATTTTCCGGCGGAGTTTTTTCAATAGTTCGGCGGAGATCGCCGTCGGTGATTATGCCGATCAATTTATTTTTTGAATCAACGACATTTACTGCTCCGAGCGTGTATTTTGAAAGGGATTTAACAACATCCAGCCAGTTTGCATCCGGCGAAATGTTCGGACTTTCGTGCATTAAATTTTTTACTTTTAGAGTTAAGCGTTTGCCTAAGCGTCCGGCAGGATGATTTTCGGCAAAATCCTTTTCGGTCAAGCCTTTTGCCTGCATCAAGGTCATTGCCAACGCATCGCCGATTGAGAGTGCGACGGTGGTTGAAGTCGTCGGGGCGAGATTGAGCGGACAGGCTTCTTTATCAACGGATGCGTCCAGAACGACATCGCTTTGGCGGGCGAGTGTGGAATTTATATTTCCGACTATCGAGATGATTTTTATTTGGCGGTTTTTTAATGTTGGAATAAGCGTTAAAATCTCGTCCGTTTCGCCCGAATTGCTTAAAGCAATGACGACATCGCCTTTTGTAATCACACCTAAACTTCCGTGTAAAGCATCGGACGGATGAACGAAAACGGCGACAGTTCCCGTCGAAGTCAGCGTTTGCGAAATCTTTTGAGCGATCACGCCCGATTTTCCGATGCCGAGAACGATTATTTTGCTCGGACAGCAAGATAAAATTTCCAACGCATTTTCTACCGCATTTTTGTCGAGATTTTCCGCCGCACGCTCGATTGCATCGGCTTCGACGCTTAAAATTCTTACAACTTGTTCAAAACTATTTTTCACAACAGAAGTTCTAAAAGGCAGAAACCCGCGTATCAACAAGGGTGCTGTTTGTAAATTTACTTTTTTAGATTCCAAAAGCACCCTCCATAACTGTCGGGTTCCGCCTTTGCTAAAAAAGACGTTACTTCGAGGTAACGTCTTAGTTCGATAAAAAGAGCCGATGATGGGATTCGAACCCGCGACCTACTGATTACAAATCAGTTGCTCTACCCCTGAGCTACATCGGCTTACCGTAAACGATTATAACAAATAATCGCAAGCAGAAATACTACAAAAACATTTGACTTTGTGCAAGGTTGGAAATATATTCTGAAGATGTGTTTAACATTAATAAAAAAGGTTGACCTTTGTTGACAAAAAGAGTTAGGATATTAAAAGCCTCATCCTAAAGCGGCAACAAAACATTTCTGTGTAAATCCTAAAGTCATTTCATTTCAGTAATTAAAAAACAGTTTCAAAAAAAATAAGGAGATAATCGCGTGAGATTTCATAAAACCAATATCAAACAATTAAGTGTAACTTTTTTTATACTTTTAACACTCGCATTTTCAGCATTTGCTCAGGATGATCCAAAACCTACAATCTTTTACGGCGATCAGAACAATAATTTACCGATTGCGGTTGGAAATAATTTATATTGTGCCGGTCTTATTCAAAGAGCGGATGTAAATACGGGTTTGGAAATAGTCGGAGCTGATGATGAGAAGGATCAGCACATTTATGCCCAGGGCGACGCTCTTTATATTAGTGCGGGAGCGGCAAACGGTGTAAAGGTCGGCGATATTTATTCCGTTATACGTCCACGCGGAAAGGTTAAATCCGATTGGACGAGAAAGAAAAATCTGGGCTTTTATGTTGAAGAAGTCGGAGCTGTTGAAGTCCTTAAAGTTATGCGTGAAGTTTCGGTGGCACGAGTTAAAACCTCTTGCAGCACGATTCTTCTTGGCGATTTACTGCAAAAAACTCCGAAGCGGGAAAGTCCTCTGTTTAAAAAACGTGAGGCTTTGGATGTCTATGCGACACCTTCGGGCAAAGCCGCCGGACGCATTATAATGGCACGCGACGGACAGGAATTGCTTGCCCGTGAATTTATCGTCTATATTGATCTCGGACGTGAAGACAATGTTCGCGTCGGCGATTATCTGACGATCTTTCGCCCATTGGGAACGGGAAATATTTATACAAAAGTTCCTAAAGAATTAACAGACAACAAAGAAGAAGGTTATCAAAGCGACCGCTACAAAGGCGGAAAATTCTCAAATCAATCACCGCGTAAAAAAGGTTCAAGGGCAACGGGAAGTATTGTAACCACCGAGGATGCCAAAGAGGGTCGTCCGCCTTTGCGGAAGGTAGTCGGTGAAATGGTGATCTTAAATGTGTCGGAAAAAACCGCAACCGCCGTCATCGTCCGAAACGCATCTGAAATACATACGGGCGATTTTGTTGAAATTCAGTAGAATAACGGATAACGGAAAATGGAAAATGGAAAATATGAAGACCGAATGATGAATTACGGCAATTTATATTATCCATTTTCCATTATTCGTTTTCCATTTTCAGTTTTCTTCTGTTTTCGTCGTAAAAATACTTGAAATAGCCATACATAGACCAGATGGATGTCAGCACAGCCAACCATAACGCACCGCGTCCGACGAGATAACCGAAAACTTTCCAGTCGTTTGAAGTCAGCGAAAATCCGGCTAAATTGGCAAAAGCGGTCTGCACTTCGGCAACCTGCCAGAAGAATGCGGGAAGTTCCCAACCGAAATTTGAAACGGGCGGCGGCGAATTTGCTCCGGCGACGAGCAACGCGACG